>CAZIRV010000078.1:0-10796 GCA_964541845.1 uncultured Planctomycetales bacterium | reverse complement strand
CCCAACACTAACAATGAAATCAAACTCCAGCGCATTATCAGGATGAATGGTAAGGCCTTTAATAACAGCAGGATTAAAACCGCTTGTTTGAACAATCATTGCCCCTGGAATTGGTAAATTTAGAACGGATTGTGGAACAATTTGCGCGTATAATGAATTTGGTGGAATGATTGAACTAAAAATGAAGGTAAATACCGTAAAAGCCGATAAGACCTTCCGGGTGAGACTCGCCCGTTGGGCTTTCATAGAAATATTCATATTTTTCCCCTTTAAATGTGTAATGTAAGTATTCGACAATAGATTAGTAAGAAGTGGTAATAAGAAAAAGATAACATATTTATTAGAGAAAAAAAAGGGCTGTTCGTGAAAATTTTAAAATTTTTCTAACTCCCGATTAAACCCAGTTTAAAGATTGGCAGAATATTTTTTTTGGCCAATCTCTTAATTAAATTTTCATATTTTTCGAAAAATACGAATAAAGTCGCAGACACCTATTTTTTTACGGTTACTTTGTTAATAAAATGTAGATGTCTGCGCCCCTATTTTTCTTAAATTTTTTATCACACCGGGATTATCTGGGGTCATCTGAATGGCCTTTTGAAAATATTCAACGGCTTTGTTCCGGTTCTTACGAATAGCGTAATGAACACCTAAGTTATTGTACGCCACTCCCATATCAACATGAATCCCATTAATAAACCCTAAATAAACATTTCTAACATCTGTATTTCCCACTTTTTGCACATAATTTTGCATAATGTGGAGTGCTTTTTTATTTTCAACAATTGATTTCTTAAACTGCCCATCAGCCAAATAGGCCTTGGCTAATAAAATATGGCCACGCCCAAACCCTTTTTCATATTTCACAACCCTTTCAAAAAGAGCTATCTCATTGCGCCAATAGGTATTTTGTTTTATAGTTAAAATAATACAGAGCATGCCTATTAATATTAATATCCCCGATTTCTTACCAACCCCTAATGCCATCAAAAATATCAACACCCCTACCAACGGCAAATATAAAAAATGCTCTGAGGTAAGAATCAGAGAATATTCATTAATAAGCGGGAGAATATTAAGCGTTGGGCCTAATGTGATCAAAAACCAGCCGCTCCCAAATAGTAACCAATGCTTCTGTGGTTGAGGGGCCCGCCATACGAGTATTATGATAAAACTCATAACACAAAAAAGAATAATCGTGGGCAATAGAAAAGGTTGAAGAATATCCGTACTGCGGTAATAGTGCAAATCATAGGGCAACATAATACCCCTTAGATACATCAAAAGTGTCCGTGGAATGGCAAGAATTCTCAACCACAACTCATAAGGAGAGCCAAACGCAGACCCTAAGGCACTCCCGATAAGCAATTTTCTCAGTAGAAAATAGAACACTCCTATCAAAAAATAGGGTGCCAAACCCCGAAGTAAAGTTCTTCCCCCTCTTTTTCCAAAACACAATTCATACCAAAAAATTAAAAAAGGTAACATGATGGCTTGCTCCTTGGAAAGAAGCGCGAAGAAAAAGCATATGATGGATAGGAAAAAATTAAATCGTTTTTTACTTATACTATGAGGTACTTGCCCCACTTTAAGAATGCTATTCTCGTTGGAGCGTCGAGAATAGCATTCCTTGTTTTTATTTTTATTTAATGAAAATACTGTTAAATAAAAATAAAAACTATTCAAAAAGAAAAAAGCAAATAAAAGATTAGAAATTCCGGAAATGCAGGCAACGGCTTCACTCTGGATGGGGTGGATAAGAAAAAACGCGGCGATACAAAAAGCCACTTTTTTTAAAGAGAATAAAAAAAGCATTAAACGATAAACGATAAAACTATTTAGCACATGCAGAAGGATATTAAATAAATGATACGCGTACGGATTAAGATGAAAAACCTTGTATTGCAGTCTATACAGAAGTTCCAATAAAGGACGGTAATAGGAATTAATAAGCGCGTTATTTTCATCAAAACGCGTTCCCGCGGAAAAGACGGTGGAAAAATTTAGTTCCGAAATAGACGGATTTTTTTGAATAAAAAAAATATCATCATGAACAAATGGATGGAATATGGCATTGAAATATGCCAGAAGACCTAAAAGTAAAAGAAAGAGAAAAACCTGAAAGGAAGCTATCCCCTTAATAAAAATCATTCTCCAAGTTCTTTTTTAACCTCTTCAATACGCGCCGTTAAATGTTCAAAAGATTTATCCAAATTAACCAACAAATCCTCAATACCATCCAAATTATTATTTTTTCCCATATCTTCTAACGTCACACAAATAGTTCGCAAAACCTTTGCTGAAATATTACCGGAAGCCCCTTTAATAGAATGGGCTATTCCGCGAATCTGTTCGTAATCCTTCCCTGCTACCGCAGTTGAAAGCAACTCTCTTTTTTCTCCAAAATCTTCCGTAAATATTTCCAATAATTCAAAGAGAAGCTCTTTATCCTCCTGAACCCTTTCTAAAAATTCTTCAATATCAATAACAGCTTCGTCCATATTTCCCCCTTTTTAAAAAACACTAAACCTTCCCTAAATGTAAACATTTCACAATTTCTTCAAAAAGCTTCTTTCGGTCAATCGGCTTAGACACATAGCCGTCCATCCCCCCATCCAAACATTTTTTTCGATCATCCTCCATGGCCCGCGCGGTTAAAGCAATAATCGGAATATGATGCCCGGCTTTTTTCTCATTTTCCCGAATAATGGCCGTCGCTTCCAATCCATCCAAAATAGGCATATGAGAATCCATTAAAATAAAATCAAATTTTTCCTTATATACCCGCTCAATGGCCTCTTTTCCGTTAAGAACAGAAAAAACCTCTACCCCTTGTTTTTCTAAAATACGTGAGGCAATCTTCTGGTTAACCAGATTATCCTCAGCAAGAAGTGCCCGCAAATTACTATTTTTTAATATCTCCTCAGGACACTCATTTTTCTCATCACTCAATTTGAATGATAAAGAAGAATTTTTCCCTAATTCAATAGCCTTAAATCTGCCCATAAAATAAAATGTACTCCCCTTTTCTTCCTTACTCTCCGCCCAAATTCTTCCATCCATCATCTCAACAAGACGTTTGCAAATAGCTAAACCTAATCCTGTTCCCCCAAACCGACGCGTTGTGGAATTATCTGCCTGAGTAAATACCTCAAAAACACTCTCCAATCTATCTTCCGGAATGCCGATCCCTTCATCAGCCACTGAAAAACGTAAGGCAACATTTCCATCTTCTAATCTCGATTCTAATTCAACACCAATAACAATTTTCCCTTTAGGAGTAAACTTAATCGCGTTGTTAATTAAATTTGTCAAAACCTGTCTAATCCGGATAGGATCTCCCACAATTAACTCTGGAACATCCGAATTAATATTTAATACCAAATTCAAATCTTTACTCTTGGCAATAACTTCCAGCCCTTTACACACACTTTTCACAACATTATGCAGTTGAATTTCAATTTGCTCTAATGTGATTTTCCCTGCCTCAACGCGTGACAAATCCAGAATATCATTCAGAAGACTTAATAAGTTATCAGCAGCCTCTTTAGCGACCATTAAATTCTCTCTTTGTTCCGTACCCATCTCCGTGTCTAAAGTCAGGTCAATCATCCCAAGAATCGCATTCATTGGGGTGCGCACTTCATGAGACATATTCGCTAAAAACATTGATTTCGCGTTATTGGCCTCCTCGGCCGCTAATTTAGATTGGACCAGCATTTTATGAACCAATTTACGTTCAGAAATATCCTGCATAATCCCTATGGCCCCGGCTATTTTGCCATTCGCGTCTTTAATAACTGAAATAGAAACCGTAATATCCAAAAGTTCGCCATTTTTTTTATAAATCTGTGTTTCAAAATTTGAATGCATTCCTTTAGAACGAATATTCAAACGTCGAATTTTTTGCCATTCCTCCTTGGGATAAAAATTCTGAGCCGGCTTATTAAACAAATCCTCCCTCCCCATTTCCAACATTGTTTCCGTAAAAGGATTCCATGCTACTATATTTTCATATTTGTCCGCAACCGTAATGGCCGCGGCTGTATTATCAAAAACAGTTTGAAACAATTCTTTCGACTCAATGAGTTCTTTTTCAACTTCTTTGCGTAAAGATATATCATGAATAATAACATCAAATTCTTTAATCTTTCCAGCCTTATCCTTTACTGCTACTCCTGAAATGGCGCACCAGAAAGGTTTTTTCCTTTTGCTTTTCAACTTTAATTCAAGATTTTGAATTTCCCCATCTTCTCTGAGTTTTTTATTAAAAAACTGAAATTTACGTTGGTCCGCGAAAAAATCTTTAATGGATACTTTTGTTAATTCCGGTTCATTAATTCCAAACATAGAACACATGGTATCATTAGCATACAATAATTTTGCCCTAACACCGGGCGTACTCCTGTACACTCCTATTTGAAGATTATTAACTAAATGTTTGAAATCAATATTAGAAATGGCTGACATACTTACCTTAGGAACTGTCACAAAATAACTTAACGTTTTATCCTCGTGTCTTTTAACCATATTTTTCTATCCTCAATCACAATTTCCTCAACGCACGTTAAATACGTATCGAAAATCGCTTCATCAGATCAAAAAAATATGACCAAAATCTATGCGCTAAAACATCAAATTATTTTGTAACAGTTTCTTACTCTTTGAGCGATTTTAAAAATTTGATATTCATAGAAATGGCGCATAAATTAAATAAACCAATAACAACAGTCAATGAAACCATACACACCAAAAAAACAAAAGTCCAATTCTTTTCAAATTCAGACCCCATGACCTCATTACCTACATAAGCAATCACAACTAACGCAAATACTACGGAAGCTCCGGCAACTATAAGAATAAATACTGAAAATAAAAATGAAATCAGAACGACATAGCTATTATAAAGGGCTAAGTTGCCCTTTGACATCTTACTTGCAACAACCCCTATGCGTTTCATTGTGCCACCATTTTATCATTAATTACAAATATATAAAACTAAAATGAAAAAAATCATCTCTCAAATTTAACCACATCTTCCCACCATCGACCACTATCCCACTGTTTAATCTGTTTCCACATTTTCTTTGCTGTTTTTGTTTTCAAATGATCCGGCGCGGTTTTAAAAAATTTCCTGGCTTTCGTATGGCCACTATCATAATATTCTTTAGCCTGTAATAAGCACTCCAAAATATCCGCATCTCTTGCCACAATACTTTCCGGTGATGACTGTGTGTCAAACTCTTTACGAAACCCTGTTAACTCATTCGCGACATTTTTATCTAAATTCTTCATCTGATCCTCAAAAACTTTTTTCTCTGCGTCTTTAAAATCAATATAATAATGCCCCATTTTATGTAAATCATTAATGCGTGCTTCATGAATATCATTGAAAAGTGTCATTGCCATAACCTTAAAAGGATCTACCCCTTCTAAATGAGCCATATAATACCCCATGACAGCGCAACGGAAACAATGATCCGCCACACTTTCGGGGTCCTTAATTCCAGCAACCCACCACCCACTACGTTTAATTTTTTTAAGCAACCCTGCTTCCGCGAATAAGTTAATCGCGCTAAGGTGAACCCCACCCATGCGCTGTGTCGCAGGACTTCTGCTCTGTGAGGTAAGAGTACTATTATTTTTTTGCTTGGTAAGCTTTTTTTTGTCTTGTAACTTCATAACATAACACCGTTACTGCCTGTGCGGCATTAAACGTTATTGTTTCGGCATACATCGGAATGGTTAATTTTAAATCCAGATTATTCCGAATCACATCCCGAATCCCTTTTTGCTCTGATCCTATCACTAAACCCAACGGATATGGTAAAGAAATTTCGTCTAAATTCTCTCCTCCTTTGATCACAGCTCCAGCAATATAAAAACCTTCCTTTTTGGCCGCCTTAATAGCATTATTTAGATTTGACACCTTTGAAACCCGCACATAATTATCCCCTCCCGAAGCCACCCTTAAAACAGCCTCTGTCATACTCACTGAATCATGCGTAGGCAAAACAACCGAAAACCGTCCAAGACACGCTAAACTCCGAATAATCGCGCCCAAATTTTGAGGATCTTTCAGCCCGTCAAAAAACAAAAGACAACGCCTTTTCTTTAATGCTGTCGCTAATAAATCCGCAAATGGTTCATAGGCAAAATCTTCAACGTCAGCAACAACCCCTTGCGTATTTTTGTTGCGGGCTATTTTTAATATTTTCGAAGAAGGCACGACAAAAACAGGAATTCCAAATGGCTTAACTTTCTTCCGAATATAGGCCGTCGCACTAATCCCCTCCTGGACGTAAATTTTATGAATACTCCCCGGGTTCACTCGAACACGCTCAAGCACTGTATTTTTTCCAAACAACCTCATCGCCGGCTATTCTCCAATCTTTCTATCCCGCTCTTGCACTTCCCGGGCATAATTTTCATCCAACTTATTCATCTGCTCCATATATTCTGCATATGAAATACTTTTTTGTAAATATTGATTTTCTAAAACATTCCTTTTTTCTTTATACTCAGCAAAATGAGGGTCTTTAATAAAAGATCTCGGGTCACCAAAATATTCACCCAACCGCTTCCCCTCATAGGCACACCCCGTAAGAATGACTGCTAAAATTAATATTATAATTTTTTTCATTTTATTCTCCTATTTTCGAATCCCCAATCCTAAATAAATCACCGGCCGTAAAATACTCCACCATCCTGTTAAAGGCTTCATTTTTGTATAACCTAATTTCTTTGCCGGATAAATTTTTGTCACCGGAGTTTCTTTAAATTTATATCCTAAAGTAATTACCTTATAAAGTAAATACGGTTCCAACTCGTATTGGTCTAACCATGTTTGATCAATATCAAAACGCTTATCTTCAAAAAGTGAAATCCGAAAGGCCCGAAATCCGTTTGTTGTATCTGTTAATTTTCTTTTTGTTATTAACGACATTAATACCGGGTGAAATTTTGTCGCAAATTTACGATATGCCGGCATATCACCACCAATCCCTCCAGCCTCTTTATAACGCGATCCTTGCACAAAATCATAATCTTCTTTTAAAACGGGATCAAGCAAACGAGGAATTTCCAAAGGATTATCCTTGTCATTACCTGCCATAATTACCAACACTTCATACCCCTGTATTTGAGCATATCTAATAGCCGTACGTATCCCCGCGCCTACTCCCATACGCATTGGATGGCGCACGGTTTTAACGCCCTTATCCTTAAAACTCTGAATCATCTCCGTTGTTCCGTCCGTCGAAGCATCATCAATGATGAGATAATCCGCTTGCGCGCTTGCATCACTTTTTAAAAACCGCCCGATCGCATTTTTTAACTTAACATTTTCATTAAATGCGATCGGACAAACCAACACTTTACTCATCAAAGTCCTCTTTCTTATGCTCCTTTCCACAAAAACACTTCAAGTCATCACTTAATTTTCGACCACACTGACAAGCAAACCCTTTAAATACTGCAGGATTATTACACATAACATGCTGTTTTGGAATATTCTTTGTTACCACGCTTCCCGCGCCAATAACGGCATATTCCCCAATGGTAACACCACACAAAATGACTGCATTGGCTCCTAATGTTGCGCCCTTCTTAATAACTGTTTTTTCTAATATCCATTGCCCCTGTCGGTGACTCCTTGGATATCTATCATTAATAAAAGCAATATTTGACCCGACAAAAACGTCGTCTTCAATTATTACTCCCTCAAAAATGGAAACATTGTGCTTAACTGTTACATGATCCCCGATAACAACCCCATTCTCTATAAAACTCCCATTACAAATATTGCATTCTCTGCCAAGAGCAGCTCCGGATTGAATTTGTGCAAACGCCCAAATGCGCGTCCCCTCTCCAATCTGAGCGCCATCCTCAACAAGAGCCTTTTCATGTTTAAAATAATTCATAGTCCTGATCCTAACAGCAATAAAAAATTTTTATTAGCATACACCCACACATTCCCCTTTTTTATCTATGGACTCCTGAATCGCGCATAATGTTTTGACCACATCCAATCCTTTTTGCGCGTCTGCTAAATCAGGAGAGGTGCTATTCTCGATACAATCAATAAAATATTGTCCTTGCGCTTTAAGCGGCTCATTGAAACCGACTTTAGGAATTATAATACCTCCTTCACGAGACAAAAGTTGAAATTCCCCATAAGTTTCATAATAAGTGGATGTCTTCTCCACATGTTTATCATACAGCTTAATCGGCCCTACGGTATCTAAATCATCCCACTCAACCATTTTTTTGTCTCCCACAATGGTAATCTGCCGCACCTTCTTTGGATCAAGCCAACTCACATGAATATTGGCCACAACATTATTCGGATATTCAAGCGTCGCGAAAGCCAGATCTTCTAAAGACGTTCCTAATGATTTCTGGCCCCGCGCTGAAACATTCACCGGACAACTCTCAAATAAATAATTAAAAATCGAAACATCATGCGGTGCCAAATCCCAGAGCGCGTTAACGTCATAACGAAATGGGCCTAAATTAGTACGAATAGCATAAGCATAATATATTTTTCCCATTTCTCCTGCCCGCAAATATTCTTTTAGCTTCATAATTCCCGCGTTAAACACAAACACATGCCCAACCATTAATACCTTATTCTGTTTAATAGCTAAATCACGTAATTCCGCAGATTCTGCCACATTTAAGGTTAATGGCTTCTCACAAAGGACGTGTTTATGATGTTCTAAGGCCTCTTTGGCCAATGAAAAATGGAGATTCGTAGGTGCCGCAATACAGACCGCCTGGATATCCTGATTCTCCAAAATATCTTTATAGTCTGTCGTGGTTTGAATATTACGAAATGTTTCCTGAAGAGTTTTTAATCTATTCTCATCCAAATCCGCGCACATTACAGATTTAGAATTAGCTAAATGCGAAAAAATACGAATATGATTCGGCCCCCAATGCCCACAGCCGATAATCCCAACATTAACCATGCGTTCCTCAAAAATATTAATTTGTACCAATTTATGCCCGAAAACACAGTTCTAAGGCTAAACTAAGAATAGTTTTTTATGTTTCTTTGTTTAATTTCAACCACTTAGCGCGGTCCGACAAAAAAAACAAAAAAAATAATACAACTAATCTTATATTATCTATAATTATTGTCAATAAAAAACAATTAAGGGGACGTTGATTGATTAATTGATTTGCAATAATTTCTTAACTATGCCTGTTTCCCCAATAATCTCCTGCCCCTTCTGTCTTGCTGTACTTGTGGCCGATTGCTTCATTTTTAAAATCTTTCCAACAATTAAGGCGTTTCATCGGGTTCATGACTAAAGATAAAGAATGATAGGCGCGTAGTTCATCTACGACGCAGGATACTAATAACGATGTTGGCTTGAACCTTTTATGATGAAACAACCGGTGCTTTTCAGGATGGTCAAATTTTATAAAAAGGCTGATTTTTTACTAAATTAGTTCCATAGGGGAGCTTTATTCCTTGACAAAGGTTATAGAATGTCCCCTCCCTCCAGATTAAATATTTAACCAATATCGCATATACCTTCTTTGCCCTGTTTGTTTTAACGCTTGCTTTGTTACTAAATTCTGTAAATCTCTTGTTGCTGTTGATGCGGAAGCTTTTGTAATGGTCATATAATTTTTCGCACTTAAGCCCCCCTCAAATCCTTCTAAGCCTGCTTTAAATATACGTGCTAAAACTTTTTTCTGACGATCATTAATGTGATTCCGTAAACGATCGTAAAGCTTTGTTTTATCAACTAAAAATTTAATATGTTTTTCTGTATATTTTTGAGCATTAATGATCGTTTCTGCAAAATAAACCAGCCAGGATGTAATTTCATTGGAACGGTTTGCTTGTTCAAGTGCGTTATAATAATCTTTCTTCTTTTGTTCAATTTTATACGATAAGGCTAATAACACTGGCTTATCCAAAGCTTGATACAACATTTTCTGTGAAAGTGCTCGAGCGATACGCCCATTTCCATCTTCAAAAGGGTGAATAGATACAAAATACAAATGTGCTATGGCTGCTCTAACTAAAGCCCCACCTCTTTGTGTTCGATTAAACCAATGAATAAATTGTGACATCTCTTTTTTCACTATTTTAGAAGGCGGCGCCTCAAAATGTACTTTAGGTTTATAAATACTGCCAGATACCACCTGCATAGGTTCAGAATGTGTTCGATAGCAGCCAACGTCTTTTAGATCTCTTCTTCCATTCGTAACCATTTCGTGCCAAGAAAAAAGATAATCATGTGTTAATGGATTTTTAAATGATTGATATAAATCAACCATAAGCTGAGCAATGCCTTGTTCTGCGGGCGGGACTTTACGGTTATCTGTCTCTAATCCAAATTGTTTTCGGATAGAAGACTGCAAACTATCCCGATTGAGATATTCCCCTTCAATCTCAGATGTTTTAGCCGCTTCATCAGTAATTAAGGAAACTGTAAATTCTTCCTTATCGTCTTGGGAAAGATGTTGAAATGATCCGATGAGAATTCCGGAATACTGAAGAAACTGAGCCTCAAGATCCTCTAAGGGCTTTTTGTTATAAGTAAAGTGTGGCCAATCTCTTTTTTGCCAATTCCATATCATGGGCTATAAACCTCCTTTCTATAGCCCAATTATATCATATTATTGGGCTATTACAACAAGCTTTATAGCCCACATTTTGTGCTTACATTACAAAATATTATCTGAAAACAATAGGCCCGGATCAGGAACAATGGATACCCCCATGAAAGTATTCGAACGTTCAAACCATAAAGCCAAGAAGTAGGGTTGCAATG
>CAZIRV010000077.1:0-10807 GCA_964541845.1 uncultured Planctomycetales bacterium | reverse complement strand
TTTGGAATAGTTGGAGCGTGATAAAACAAGTTGGCACAGGAAAGGACACAAATAGCCGCGGTTTCAACTTTGAGAATGGTTTGCCCTAACGTGACTGCGTGACATCCTGCTTCCTGGGCAAGGACATACTCCTTTGACGTAAAGTCCCCTTCAGGACCAATGAGAAAGGCAATCTGTTCAGATGATTTCATGTATCCAAACATCCCCATCAAATTTTTACGCTCACCGGATAAGCTGGGAATGATCACATCAGAACCCTTTAAATAAACAAGAGTCTCATTAAGTTCTGTAATGGGATGAATCGTGGGAATAGTTGCCCTTCGAGACTGCTTGGCCGCATTAATCGCAACAGTCTGATAACGCTTATTTTTTTTTGCGGCGCGTTCTCCACTAACATTAATTTCCGTTCGTTGCGTTTTCAACGGAATAATCTCATCAACGCCTAATTCCGTCGCTTTCTCAATAATCATTTCAAGCTTGGTTTTTTTAGGGATCGCGCAGGCAAGAATAATGGATGGTAATTTACGCTCTACTGTATTTACAGATTCAATGGCAATTTTAACCTTCAGGGGTGAAATCATCATAATAGTCCCTGAGGCTTCTTGCCCTTTGCCATCAAAGACTTCAACACTATCGCCTTTTTTAAGCCGAAGCACACGGCATAAATGATGCAATTCGTCCTTATCACTAATAACAATTTCCCTAAAAGAAAAATCAGATTGAGGAGAGTAAACTCTTGGCATAAAAAATAAACTACCTCGAAGCAAGCCCTCGAGGTATTGACCTAAGCATTTACAAACGAGGCAAGCCTCGGGGAATTAAACCCAGTTTAAAGATTGGCAGAATAATTTTTTTGGCCAATCTCTTAATTAAAAATTGTTGCTCCACCAAGAGGCTGTCCGGGAAGGAGATTTTTATTCAAAATAAGACGCAAGGTGAAAGAAAACCGGAGGCGTACACGCCCCCACGTTGAGAATTTTCTTGAGTCTTGCAACGCAGGTCTGGATAAAAAAAATCATTCTCGGACAACCTCCTAGCGTCCGTGGCTAAGAGGATTAACATATGTTGTTATATTATGCGTCCCGGCATTCAGAATAATTTCAATATAATCCAATCGACCATCCGCATCATCAACTACTTCAAAAAAATCACTTTGATTTAAAGTTAATATTTCAATAGTAGATCCCGGACAAGTATTTACCGGGGCTGCCAAGCCCTCACAACGCAAAATAACATTTGTGTTGTCATGAACATAACATACCCATGTATCATCCGTATAATCCCCAGGAGTCGCAGAAGCGGTATCATGCCGAAAACAAATTCCACGGCTAACTCCCACATCATCCACCCAAACACCTCTATCCCCTTCCTCTCCAACAGCAAAAGAAGCATCCCGGGTGATATAACGCATCGCTGAAATCATTTGCAACATAGTAATTCCGGATTGATTACTGGATTCCTGAAGATTTTTAATCGTCATACTAAAAGAAGCTACCCCCACCATAACAATGCCGATTAATACCGTTGATACGAGGAGTTCTGTTAGTGTTAATCCTTTTTTAGTCATCATAATAAATATTCATGGTCATTTTTCTGGCAATGCAGTCTACGGTGCATCCGGAAGGAACATCTGCTAAAAGATAGTTTACAGTATAGCCTGACGCTATGGTCGAGTGTACTCCCACAGATAAATTCCCCGTATTCCATGTGGAGGCATCCACCTGACTCCGCAATTCATCAATAACTCGTTTTCCCGCATAAACGGCCTCTAATCTCTTTGACGCGTTTCCTCCTGACCCGGGTTGAAATGTTGAAATGGCAGTCAAAATTCCAGCTGAGGCAACAATAAAAATGATAGAGGTTACGATAACCTCTACCATTGAAGCGAATCCTTTTTTTCTAAGTATTTTTAACATAACACATTTTTTTATAATGTGGGGCAAGGATCCCCGCTTTTGCAACTGGGATTAGTGGCATCAAGGGCTGCTTCAGCAACCTCTACTGTGAAATTATCCCACGTCGCGGTTGCTGTAAAAGATGTTCCACTCGTGCCTTTATAAGAATATGTCGTTCCATCATTGGAAATAATATTAATTCCCAAAGTTGTATTAATCGTCATCAATTTATTTTCCACCACCCCTCCTGTGCTCCAATAATCTCCCTGCTGCGCACGAAAAATTAAATTGGATGCGTGCAAGGCTGTCAACTGCATGATCATATCCCGTTCATGTGATTTGCGAATAGATCTCGTGTAACTCGGAACCGCGAAAGAGGCCATAATGCCAATAACAATGACAACAACCATCAATTCTGTTAACGTGAACCCTCCCTTTGGAATAAAATTCATTCTAAAAATAAATTTTTTTTTCATGTCAATTACATTCATCTCCACCACCACCCGCACACCCTAATTTGGAACAACTCATTAAACTCCCTGCACATTTAATTTTTCCATCCGAGTCAATAGTTAGGCTGTAATTCCCTCCCGGAGCCTCTCCTCCTATCCTCCTAACCCTCGCGATAGGATTTGCCGTATTTATATCCGTGCCATCCACATTATTAAAATTGGACGGAGTTGGAATCGTAACATCCAAAATACCAGGAGCGTCAGCAAAAACACCATTTTCCAAAAAATAACGCGTTTGGGAATTCAGCAAAGCAACTAAAATCTGCATACCTTCAGCTGCTTTTATCTTTTCCATAGAATATTGATAATTTGGAATTGCTAGAGAGGCCAAAACACCAATAACAATCACAACAACTATCATCTCCAAAAGAGTAAACGCTTTCTTTAAAAAAAATCTCTGGCGTCCTCGTTTTTTCTGCTCCATTTTTATACCCTAAATATAACAACACCGAAGTCCTGATAAACAAAACTTCGATGTTGTTATTTATTTATACACTAATCAGATTATTATCCAATGCTACCAAAAGATCCTGTTCCAGTTCGGGTCACAGCACCCGAGACAACAGTAAAGAGAATCGTGGAAGTTCCATCGCCTCCATCCACGTTGTTTCGTGTCGCTGTAATTATATAATCATCAACACCAGAAACTGTCGTAACGTAAGTAAAATGAGCCCCTGCTACAGTCCCTGGGTCATCAACATCCATTTCAGAAAATTCAACTGTATTATTACCATCTACATCACAATTTTGCACATCATTAGCGACCATCCCACAACGAATAACTGACTCACGAATGACACCCATAGCATTAAGAGCCTCCGTTGATCGGGAATACTCCACAGTACTAAAGAATCTTGGCAATGCCAAACTCGCTAACACACCTACTATAATAATTACCACAATAATTTCGAGCAATGTAAATCCACTTTTTTTATTTAACTTCTTTGATTTCATGTTTTTCTCCTTTTTCTGTTAATTTGAATTTTTTCTTTTATACCCAAACACGCGAAATTTAAGTGCTCCCTATTCTGTAAAGAAACGCTCTAAATTTCGCAAATCCGTTTAATTTGGGTATACTTTAGGCTTGCCATCCCCATAAAAAAAACCTATTCCACGCTCGCGTAGAATAGGTCACATTAAGCTTTCTTGTTACTGGCAACCGGCTATCCGAACGGCTTTCTTGTAAAAGAAAGCTTGTGGACCCTTAGCTTTGTGTCCTACCCTTACGAGCAGTTTACCCTAGGCAATAACCTAAAACCTTTTTTTGTATTCTAAAACAAGTATAGAATGTAAAAATTTAGTTGTCAAATATAAAAACGCTTTCTTTTCTATATTTTCAACAAATACTTTTCGTCAGCCTGAAGGGTATTTCTATAATTATACTAAAATCCCCCTTTAATAAAGGCAAATCTTATAAATTTTCTTATCCTCCTCCACCTCCTCCTAACTGTGACATATTAAACATCGGTAAAAACATCGCTAATACAATTGTGCCAATAACAGCCCCCATAAAAACAAGCATAAAAGGTTCAATGATGGTCGCGAATCGCTTCATAAACTCCTCGACAACATCCTGATAAAATTTTGAAACATGTTTAAGCATTGTACTTAATTCTCCTGTTTCCTCCCCAACCATAATCATCTGCAGACACATGGAAGGGAAAAATTCGCTACGCTCCATAGGGGCCACCAAAAACTCCCCCTCTTTTACGCATTCCTTAATATCATTCACAACCAACGCGCATGTATTATTATTTACTAACCTTTCCGTGATATCCAGAGCATAAACAATAGGAACACCTGCATCAATCAAAATCGCCATTTGAGAACTAAAACGCTCAATAATAATTAATTTATAAATCTCTCCGAATGCCGGCAATGTAAATAAAAAATTTTCATAAAGCAGTTTACCTTGATATGTCTGAACATATTTTTTGAAAGCAAATACAATAGCCGCAATACTCAATACTATTAAAAAAAATTGAGTCTTAATTACTTTAAATACTGATAATAAAATTACTGTTATCAGAGGAAGTTCAGCACCCATAGATTTAAAAATTGACTCAAACCTTGGGCCCACAAACAAAGCAAAAAAGATTACGGCCCCCATAGAAACCCCAAATAAAATTAAGGGATAAATAAGGCCGGAGATAATAATTGTTTTGAACTTGGCTTGCTGTTCCAAATAAAAAGTGAGCTTATGTAATACGACAGGGATTGTTCCTGATGCCTCCCCAACCTCCATTAAACTGACCCAAAACTGATTAAAAACATGCGGATGTTTAGATAAAGCAACGCTGAAAGACTCTCCCCGCTCGACATCTTTTTTGACTTTTAAAATCGTTTCAGAAAATCTTTGGCTTTTAATTTGGGTCTGAATAACATCAAGACTCCTGATAAGAGAAACCCCAGCCTCAAGCATAGCAGAAAGTTGGTGTGAAAAAATGAGGATATCCTGAAGCTTAATTTTTTTATGTGTAAATTCTTTCTTTTTTTTCTTTTTTTTAACCGCACTACGATTTGGGGCTGTGACCTTGATTTCTTTAATACTACAAATCAAAAATTCCTGCTTTTGCAGCCTTTTAATGAGCTCCTCTTCACTGGGAGCATCTGCTACATCTTTATAAGTTTTTCCATTTTGTTGTTTAACAACATAAGAAAATTTTGACATACTTTTCCCTATCCTTCAGAACTAATACGGCAGACCTCTTCAAAACTTGTGTGCCCTTTATCCACCAGTCGAAGACCTGACTCAAATATAGTTGTCATTCCATTTTTCCGGGCCGTATCTTTAATTTCCGCGTGCGTTGCCCCTTTTGAAATGAGCCCTCGAATATCCTCATCTATTACTAAAACCTCCGCAACAACAAGGCGTCCTTTGTATCCCATATTCTTACATTCATCACAGCCTTTAGCCCGATAAACAAGATCACTCTGAAATTTTATTCCCGCATGCCGATCAGGAGTCGGTTCGTAAGGTTCCTTGCATTTTGGACAAAGTTTCCGTGCCAACCGCTGGGCAAGAATCATAACTAACGAAGGGGTTAAAAGATAGTGGGGAACCCCTATATCCACTAGACGCGTGACAGCCGCCGCCGCATCATTGGTATGTAAGGTACTTAAAACAAAATGACCCGTTAATGCCGCCCGAACACAAATGGATGCTGTTTCCAGATCCCGCGTTTCTCCAACCATAATAATATCCGGATCCTGTCGTAAAAAAGCCTTCAAAGCGGTCGCGAATGTTAATCCGATCTCTGACTTAACAGAAACCTGGTTAATCCCCTCAATCTTGTATTCTACAGGGTCTTCCACCGTCACCACATTTTTGGATGGATCAACCGTTTCATTAACGGCAGCGTAAAGTGTTGTTGATTTGCCACTTCCTGTTGGTCCTGTCACAAAAAATAAACCATAGGGCAAAGTCAAAGATTTCTTCATAACTTCAATCTGTCTGGAGTCAAACCCTAAGCTGCTTAAGTTCAATGGAACAGCCGTTTTATCCAGAATACGCATGACAATTTTCTCACCCCATATTGTCGGGACACTGGAAACACGAATATCGACATCTCTATCTTCTAATTTTGCGCTAATAGCGCCATCTTGAGGAAGACGTTTTTCAGCAATATCTAATTTGGATAAAATCTTGATTCTGGAAACGATCGCCAGATGCAAATGAGGTGCCGGCGGTGGGATATTATATAACTTCCCATCAATACGATAACGTAAATGAATATTGTTATCAAAGGGTTCAATATGAATATCACTGGCCCTCTCATCAATGGCCTGCCTGATAATCAAATCAACGAGTTTAACAACCGGCGCCTCTCCTGCTTTTTCAATAAGTTTTTCTAAACTAAGTTCAGCAGAAGCTGATTCTTTCTTCACGACTTTTATAGAAGAGGTTTCTTCTAACTGCGTATAGGACCTTTCAACAGCATCGTTTAACATAGAAGGCTTTCCCTCACCCTGACTATCTTTAAAATAGAAATCAGCAATTGCCTTTTTGAGGACAGTTTGTGAGGCCACCACTAAATTTATTTCACATCCTGTCATTCTCTTTAAATTATCAAGCAAAAGAAGATCAAGAGGATCTCCGACCGCACAGGTTAAAGAATTCATATGCCTGGCTAAAGGTAAAACAAAATTTTTCTGAGCAAAACCGCCTGAAATCAGTTGTTCTAACTCTTGATCAGATTGTGGCTTTAATAATTCAGGATTTTCTGAAGAAGAATAATAAGGAATTCCCAACTGCGTTCCCAAAGCCCTTGTCATATTTTCTTCTGTAATAATCCCTAATTTGATAAGAATTTCTCCTATCCGCCCCTTTTCTTTTTTCTGAGATTGAATTGCTGAACTTAATTGTTCTTCAGTAATCAATCCTTGAGTAATAAGAATTTCACCTAATCTTAAATGTGCCATCTATTAATACCTCTGTTTTTCCACAAGAGACAACGCTTGATTAATCATCTCTAATCTTTCAGAAGATGAACCTTGCTCCCTAACAATTTTCCCCGAACGCGTTGATTCCGAATTATGGGCTATTTTTTCTTCCCCGACAATATGCGGAGTAATAAAAATAACCAACTCCCGTTGAGAATCTGTTTTATTTTTATGTCGAAAAGCCTTTCCTAAAATCGGAAGCTCCCCTAAAAGAGGGACCTTTGTTTTTACATCTGAAATTTCATTACGTAATAATCCACCCATAATAATCGTGTCTCCATCCTTAACGCGTAAAATCGTTTTTGTCCCTCGCTCTTCAGGATCCTTGAATGTTTGTCCACTAAAGGTTTGCCCTGTTCTGGCTTCAATCACCTTAGGTTCAACAACCATGGTGATTTCTTTTGTTTCCATGTTAACCTGTGGCGTTACTTTCAGAAAAACTCCCGTTGCCACACGTTCTGCTTCAATGGAACTATTGGATGTTCCGTCTGAAGAGGTCGTATTCGTCGAGATTCCAATAGCCTCATCTGTTTTGACATTTATTTCCGCGGTTTCATTATTAAGCGTAAGAATCCGCGGACGCGCGAGATTTTTTGTATCTGTCTGTGTTCTTAAAAATTGTAAGGTAAAGGATAACCCCGCGAAAGAAAGCGTGCTGACACGATATTGGGCATCTTTAAATACAAAACCATCATCTTCTTTATTATCTTCATTAAATGGAAAAACACTGTCTTTTTCTCCTCCTTTAAATGTCAATGGGGAACCTCCAAACTTTGCCCCCAAAAGATCTGCTGTACTCTTCGATATATCCAACATCTCCACCTCAATAAGAATTTGTGGAACACGCACATCCAAACGGGCAATGGTCTGTTCAATAGCAGGAAAGCTTTTTGATTCATCAGTAACAACAAGACTATTTGTTCTCTCATCTTCTACAATTGAACCCCGCTCTGTTAATATAGACTTAATAGCCGCCACAATCCCTGACAAAGGCCCTGTATTGGCCCCACCTACAGCACTTGTCGTACTACTTCCTTCTTCCTCTGGCTTTATCGCGCTCTTTAACTTGGAATAAGATACTGTCGCGTATTTTAAAGAATACACTCTTGATATTAAAACCTTATTCGGATCATACGTTTTAACAACAAAAATATTACTCCCCTCTTTTAATTCATACATTAAATTATTAGCCGTAAGAATATATTCCAAAGCATCCCTCACAGAAACACCATCAAGATAAAGACTAAGTCGAATTCCTGAGACATCATCGGAGGCAATGAAATTAAGCCCTGACTGTTGAGATAAAATTTTTAAAACATCTGTAATTTCCGCATTCTCAAAATCCATAGAAATTCTCTTAGTCTTCATCTGTGGATACAAAAAATCATCAATATTCTCTAAACCCAAGGCATAAGTATTAACATTTAATCCTGTAAAAAATATCACCATAAATATTAAAATATTCCTAAAGTAACTCAGGATTAACTTTCGGTGGGAATAAGGTCTTCGCATTGGAAAACTCCTTTTTTTATTTTTCCGTTTTTATCTTTAATATTTTTTGTAAAAATTTGACATAAATGCCTGTTTCTTGAATATTGACAATTTTCATTCCATTAATTTCGTCTCCAATTTCAAGAACTTCTCCATTCACAATCGCCTGTGGCCGGTCAGAATTCCATATAAGTCCTG
This sequence comes from uncultured Planctomycetales bacterium, assembly GCA_964541845.1. GTDB lineage: Bacteria > Omnitrophota > Gorgyraeia > Zapsychrales > Zapsychraceae > CAZIRV01. Next base: position 2,268 of record CAZIRV010000077.1, on the reverse strand, counting down.
TAATTTCCGCATCTAAATCAGGGGGAGTAGGTTCTAAAATTTTTTTAGACCCCTGATTTTGTTTCCCTTCCCTTCGTGAAAAAGACGGCGCATATGCAGGGAGATTTACTGGAGCTGGTTTTGGAACAAAAATTTTAACAGGCTTCGGTATTCTTTTAATTTTTACAGAAATTTCTTTTTCTTTTTGTGGAAGCTGCGATTTAAAGGGAGTCCTCAAAGAAAATGATTCCAAATTAAAATCCTCTACATTTTTTTTTGATTCTGCTGTTGCTGAAAAAGGTAGTATAAAAATAAATACTCCTGTTAATATTAAAAATTTTAAGCTAGTCATTTTTTTAGTTTTACGGAACCTATAACCAAATTGACCTTAATTTCCTTATCCTGTCTTGAATCCTGCACAAACTCCCATTTCTCGACCTGTATACTATAATTTGTATTTTCTATATCATGAATGAATCGCACGACATCCGCGTAATTATCCAGAGAAAGACTAATGTTCACCCGTGTAAATTTTGCAAAATCATCACTTTTTTCCTGCAACGGTGAAAAAGATAAAATTTGAATATTATGCTTACTGGCTAAAGCAAACACTTCATCAATCAGTTGATTACTTGAAAGTGCCTGTGGAAATATCTTAATAAAATTTTTTTGCTTCTTTTGAACATCTTTAAATGCTTTAAATGCTTTAAAATTCTCCTGCATTTCCCCGACTTCTTTTTTTAACTTAGTGGCTTTCTTTTTATGCCCCCCACTAATATTCATGATGGCCAAAAAAGTAATCAAAATAAGCGTGCCGTTAATCACAATATCAAGTCGACTTTGAACAAACCTCTTGATTTGCTCACCATTAATATTTTTTAAATCTTTGACATCAACACTCTTTAATGTCTCAATTAAAGCTTTCGTATCAATATCTTTTATTTTGTTAATTAACGCTTTTATATCCATAACTTATTGACATTTAATAGTAAAATGAGCCACTGAATGTTCCTCAAGAACTTCCGTTTTAACTGTTTCAAGTTTGATATTATCAAAAAATTTAGAAAACTCCTCATTATTTTTAAGATTACGAATTACCTCATTTACACGTCCAAACTGTTCTTTAACATTTTTTAAATACACGTAGCCTTCAAGAAGAACGACAGGCGTCATCTCCTGACGTTCGGGCACATCATTTTTTCGTTTTTTGGATTTCCTGTTTTTTCTTCTTTTGCCTGACCCCTTTTCTTTAAGAATAGATTTTTCATAAGCAACACTAAAATCTTTAATCCACGTCCCTTTAGGAAGAAGGTCTGGAACAGCGGCTAAAAAAAATCCAACATTTGTTTTAGTTTGAATATTCTTAATATTCTTCAACTCTTTGTCTAACCTCTTTTTTTTAGCCATTAAAGATGTCGCACCTGCCCCATCAAATTTTCCCAATTTTTTCTTCAATTCCGCGACTTTTCTGGTATTTCCACGCAATAATAGGACCGATATAAAAAATACTCCGACAACGATTAAAACACATATAATTGCGGATATTAACACCTGTTTGATATTAATATTTTTTGGAGTAGCCAGTTGTGCTAAATGGGCTTTTTTCTTTTCTTTTCTTTTAGAAAAGTTAAAATCAACAAACAGACCAACAGATTTAAATAGACCTGCTCCATAAGCACTGAAAAAACCTGCTTCCTGATGCCGGTCACTTTCAAAAACTTCTGAAGCATTAATCTTTTTTACTGACATCCCCAAATCAGCCTCTAAGGTTTTCGATAATTCATCCGAAGCCGTCACAGCCAAAAAAACAATCTTCTGAACCTGTGTCTGTCTATCCAGCCGATTAAAATAGTCCAAAGAAATTCTTATTTCATTTTGTGTTGACGCAAGCGATTTGATTGGAAACTCCCGAACAAACTGAGGGATCCCATTAATAATAATAGCAATCTTTCCAAGCTCTTCTTCCTCCTCAACCAAAGCAATAATCCTGTCTTCCGGGAAAAGACCTTTAAATGTTAAAACCCGAACTAAACTTGATGGGGATGGTTCAACAACATTAACCTGAACAGACATCTGTTCCAACAATTGAACATAATTTTCCAAACCGGATTTTTTGATCGCGGCAAAAGTGATCCGAATACGCCGAGTGCCCTCATCAACGATATTGGTTGCCTGAAATGAATAAAACAATTCTTCCAAATCAAATGGAATATATTTTCGTACTTCAAAATTTACAACATTACCGACTTCGTGGGATTGCATCCAGGGGATAGCAAAAGAACGAAAAAT
>CAZIRV010000076.1:0-10877 GCA_964541845.1 uncultured Planctomycetales bacterium | reverse complement strand
TGACGACTTACACCAATTACATCAAATAATTGTCCTGTTTGAATTATTGCTAGTCTCGTAAAAGCGTCGAGAAAGGCAAAAATGATTTTGATGATTATTTATACTAATTCCATTAAATAAGTATTCATTTAAAAAGTTTCTTTACTCGTAAAAACGTCGAGATAAGTAAAGCTAATATCAGGAATTAATTAGTGGAATTGGTATTAGGTCAATACCTCGTGGGCTTGCTCCGAGGTAGTTTATTGGGATTAATATTGTTAACACTAAAAAATATTAACAGTAGCTTCCTACTTATTTTATTAAAAAAATTATTTATTTATTTTTTATCAAGCGCGCCCTTCATAGTGTGCCAGGAAAGGCTCGCGCATTTTACTCTTGAGGGATATTGCCAGATACCTGAAAATACCTTCAGCTTTCCTAAACGTTTTTCTTCCTCCTCGGTTTTGGGACACCCCAAAATGAGATTATGAAATCCCTCGAATAAAAAATGCGCCTCATCCACGCTTTTATTCTCAAGAACCATTGTCATCATTGAAGCAGAAGCGCGTGATATTGAACAGCCGTCGCCTTCAAAAGATACGGCGTTAATAATCCCTTCTTTACTAACCTTAAGATATATCATTAACTGGTCTCCGCAAAGAGGATTATGCCCTTCGGCCGTATGAGTCGCGTCCTCTACTTTTCTAAAATTTCTTGGGCATTTACTATGTTCGATAATGACCTGCTGATATAACTCATGAATGGGTGATGGTCTCATCATAAATATTAGTTACCTCCTGAAAAGAAAGTTGACGCTTCTTTAATCTGGCGCGTATTTTTATCCTGCTTACCATTTCTCTGGATATTTGTTCATCAGCAACCAGTCCATTTTTTTGAAAAAATTGTTGTACTGTCGCGCGGCCGGAATGCTTTCCGACAATAAACTCAGGTGTCTTGCGTCCGACACTCTCCGCGGGAAAAAGTTCATAACTCTGACGGTTGTGAATAAGCCCACGTATATGAATACCTGATTCATGTAAAAAAGCAGACTTTCCGACAACAGGCTTGGACTCTTGAAGCATGCGCCCGGAAGCTTTTTCTATAAACTTAGAAAGCGAATCAAAAGATTTTGTGTCTATCCCGCATTCCGTATTCAATGTATATCTTGCCGCCATGACGACCTCTTCTAACGCCGCGTTGCCTGCCCGTTCACCCAGTCCGTTGACCGTGACACTGACACTTTCTGCCCCGGCAGTAATGGCCGCAATGCTGTTGGCCGTTGCCATACCTAAATCATTGTGTCCGTGAAATTCCAGAATTCCGCGATTTGCATGCTCATATAAATACGTTATTAACTCATATATCTGCATAGGGTTTGTATGTCCGACTGTATCAGCAATACGAATACGATGGACACCGCATTGAAAAGCGGTATTACAAAAAAGGCGTAAGAACGGTCTCTCTGCGCGGGTTGCGTCCTGCGCTCCCACTGAAACATATTTAAAATTATCAAGAGCATAACGGCTGATTTCTTTGAGACTAGCCAGGACCTTGTCTCTGTCTGTTTTAAATACCGGCATTAGGATATCCGAAACAGGAAAAGAAATATGAACACTGTTAACATGGCATTTTGCTGCGGCCTGAATGTCCGTAAGCACAGCCCTGCACCAACAAGTGAGCCTTACGGAAAGATTCATCTCGACGATAGACTTAATATCTTCCTGTTCTTCCTGCCCCATTGAAGGAATGCCAACTTCCAGCTCAGGGACTCCCGCGCGGACTAAGAGTGACGCAATTTTCTGCTTCTCTCCTCGCGAAAAAACTACCCCCGCGGCCTGTTCACCATCACGTAAAGTCGTATCAATTATCCAGATATTCTTATTCATTTACTTGATTTTCCCCTGCATGGAAATTGTCAGTTCTTTGAACTCAATATCTTTTCCCGAGACCTCCAACGCCTCTTTAACTAATGAAACCGTTCCGAAACAACAAGGGACTTCCATATGAAGGGCTGTAACCGATTTAATATTGTTAAGTTTGAAAATCTCCACTAATTTTTCAGCATACAAATCTTTTGCCCCGTCTAATTTTGGACAAAAAATGACAAGCGTTTTTCCTTTAAGAAAATGAGAATGGAACCCGGGATACGAAAAAGGAACACAATCCGCTGAAACAAGAAGGTCTGAATCTTTAAAATACGGCGCGATGGGATTCACAAGATGTAACTGAATCGGCCACTGGCGCAACTCAGAAGAAAGTCCTTCCCCTGACGGGGCATCTTCAACTGTTTCCTCTGCAGGAGCACGCAAATCCTTCATCACTGCTCCAGGACACCCGCACGGTACCGGTTCCGGCGTTGATGCTTCAACCGAAAATGGAATATTATTTTCCTTCAAATACTCCTGTGCCTGTTTTAAATATTCATTCTGACCATGATCTTTAAGATGTTTCAGATGAGCCTCCAGAACCTCTTTCCCTTCTTTGAGAACATTCTCAACAACCTTTATTTCATCATAATCCTCAGATTCACGTTTTTCGATGATAATGGCGTCCTGAGGACAATGGCCGATACACGCCCCTAATCCATCGCACAATATCTCTTTAACAAGACGTGCTTTACCATCTATAATCTTTAACGCACCCTCCGGGCAATTCACAATACATGCTCCACACCCGTCACATTTTTCTTCATCAATCTTTATAATCGGCCTTTTCATCCTATCCCTGTCCTTCCTTAAGTAAATACTTCTCCACAGAATTGCCTTCTTCCAGGGCATCAAGAATTTCATCAATAGCATCTTCATCTACCCCCGCATACCAGTATCCATGCGGATAGACAATCAAAACCGGCCCCTGTTGACATATTTTTAAACATCCTGTACTGGAAATAACCGCGTTATCCATACCGCGGTCGAGTATCTCGTTCTCAAGAAACTGAAGAAGATTAACCGACTCTTTTTTATGACAAATCCCTTTGGGTTCACCACTAACTCTAAAACTGCAACATACTAAAAAATGAAATTCTGGTTTTTCCATATTATACCCCTTTCTTTATTGCCCACATTTTTTGGCACATCCCTTGCCTCCGCCGCAGCTTTCTGTAGATAAATATGTTTCAAATACGTTGGGGGTGGCCTGCGTACTTCCTGAACCATTCCCGTTGAAAACCTTATCCAGTGCCTGTTCTAAAAGACTCTGCTCCTCGTATACCGATATGCCATGTTTAAGTAGCGCTCCTCTTGGCTTGCGCCCGATGCCGCTGACAACAACAGCCTTACAATCCTTTAAAATCTTGGCCATTTCCTCCCAACGGGCATCGCCACCCCCGGATTGAGGGACAGCCCTCTCTTCAACAAGTTCAAAATTCTGCTGCGTTTTTTTATAAATACGGATATTCCGTACTGCCCCAAGATGCTGATTTATAAAAACTCCGTCTGTACTCGCCACAGCAACATACGCTCTGTTTTCATCAGGATTCAAAGGAAGCGCGGCAGAATTACTGAGACAATCTTTTAACTCATTACTCATCGGTTCATTCAACAAGCCTGCCGCATCCGCCCTGCAACGCTGACAATGAACCATTTGAAGGACGTGTTTTCCGCATTCTTTCCGAATAGCAGACACATCTTCTTCTGACGGAGGCTCCATCCCGGAGAACTGCGTCCCTGCAACAGGGTATAAAGGCATCGCGTTAAAAATATTTGCTCCAAATTTACTGACTTTTTCGGCCACCTCAACGGCATGATTGTCATTTATTCCCGGGATAAGCACCGTATTGACTTTAACAAACATTCCGGCTTTGCTCATTTTTTCAACCGTTCCTAATTGACGTTCCATTAATATCTCTGCGGCTTCTTTGCCTCTATAAATTTTGGTTCCTTCCCGCGCCCACGAATAAATTTTTTCTCCGATATCCGGATTAACCGCGTTGATAGTTACAGTCATGTGCGTAACGCCATACTCTTTAAGAATATCTATGTACGGCATCGCGTTAAAACCATTGGTCGCGATACAAAACAACATATCCGGATATTTTGTCCTGATTAATCTAAGCGTCTCAAGGGTCTCATCAGGAGTTGCAAATGCCTCGCCGGGACCGGCAATCCCTGCCACTGTAATATTAGGAAGCCGTTCTGCCAGCATGTCAAAATAAGCAAGGGCCTGGCCCGGAGAGAGAACTTCCGCCGATACACCCGGCCTGTTTTCATTAAGGCATCCAAATTTTCGATTACAGAATTTACACTGAATATTACATCCTTTGGCAACAGGCAGATGAACTCTTGCGTAGCGATGACGGGCTTCAAAATCAAAACACGGATGAACAGCTTTATTTTTTAATTCTTCTAATGTCATAGTTAATCCCTCTCTTACACCGATTACGTTAAATAATTGCTCTATTTTTAACTCTGCTATTCTCGTTAAAGCGTCGAGAAAAGCAAAATTAGTTTTGGTCATTATTTAACGTAATTGGTATTACATATAGGAAGGTCCTACAGAAGACCTCGCCTGATTACGTTCAATAATCGAATTAACAATCCTGTCAAAAAGATTTTGCGTTCCACGATAACCAAGATGCAAAATTCTCGCCGCACCGATACGGTCATGGACAGGAAATCCTATGCGTACGAGTGGGATATCTAACTGGCGCGCGATGGAATATCCTTTACTGCTTCCTATCAAAAAGTCAGGGTTAAACACCTTGGCTTCCTGAAGAATATCGGCAAAATCGGTTCCTTCACTAATAGATATAACACGTCTATATTGAGTCTCCAATTTTTCCAGAGCCTCTTTCATCCTGCTTGTGCCCGAGGGAGCATTGTTCCTGGACCCGGAAGCGCAAAGAATAGGAGTAACACCGATTTCAAAAAGGAAAGAAGCTACTGATACAACAAGATCTTCTTCCCCAAATACGATCGCCTTTTTGTTAAAGATATATTTATGCGCGTCGGCATAAGAATCTATCAATCGCGCGCGTTCATTCGTATATTTTTCAGGAACCTTGCGCCCGCTGATCTGTTCCAGGATGTCAAAAAATTTATCTGTAAGATTTATACCGATGGGCAGTCCGCACGTATGTCGTGATACGTCAAATTTTTCCTCCAAAAATGTCGCTGCGCTCTGAATACCCTGCAACGTGTTTCCAAATTCCACAGATGCCCGGCAATGTCCCATAGAAGCAATGTCATTGAACGGTGTTCCTCCTTCGGGTATCTTGTGGTATTCACTCCACAAAGCACCATCAAGTGTTTGCGAATAATCTGGAAGCATAGTACAAGGTAACCCGAAATTCGACACAATCTCTTTCAAATGCCTCATGTCCGCGGGTGAAACAAATCCTGGGAATAAAGCTAACGTGTGGGTGGCTTTGGAAGGCCCTACGTCTGCCCGGGAAAAATACGCGACAAGAGCATAGACGGCTTCATAAAACCCGTCCATATGCGTTCCTCTATAACTAGGCGTTGAGACATGAACGATATGAGGCAAATGCTCATTTTTATGTTTTTCTTTAAATTTTTTTAAAATCATTGGAACATCATCACCTATCGTCTCACTCAAACAGGTTGTGGCAACTCCGATAAGTCTAGGGGTATACTGACGGCAGACATTTTCAAGCGCGGCAATAAGATTATCGTCCCCGCCGAATATGGCTGTGGTCTCGACAAAACTTGATGACGCGATATCCACAGGCTCTTTAAAGTGGCTGATCAAATACCGGCGGATGTACGTGGCACATCCTTGAGAACCATGCAAAAGACATATGGCGCCCTCAACACCCTTAAACACAAGCGATGCCCCCAGAGGCGCGCATAATTTGCAGGGATTGCGTGTCGCGGTAAATTTTTTTTCAGTAACCTTATTTTCAGTATCGATCATCTTAATATTCCCTAAATCCCCACTTTTCAAGAGAGGACTTTCTTTTTTGGAGAAAACTGCCATACCGGGCTCATAACAGAGGCATAGACCTCTTTTGCAAAATTTACCATACCTTCATATCCTGCAAGAATTTGTTTGCGTTCATGATTATGATCACAAAATCCTATTCCCAATTTGTACGCCAACGGCCTTTCTTTCACCCCGCCGATAAACAGGTCTACTCCTTTTTCAAGTGAAAAATTAGCCAGCTCCACAGGGTTAGAGTCGTCCACAATAACTGTCCCCTCATCACACATCGCCTTAAGCCGTGTATAATCTTCCTTGTTTCCCGTCTGGGATCCCACCACCGCCACCTTCATTCCCAACAGATGCAACGCCTTAATCAGAGAAAAAGCCTTAAACGCGCCACCGACATAAATCGTCGCCTTTTTCCCTTTCAATTTTCCACGGTAATAAGCAATAATTTGATTAATTCGGCTGACCTCCTTCTCAACAATCCGGCTCGTCCTCTCCAGGATCCCGTCATCTTTAAAAAATCGGGCAACCGAAAATAAGGCATCAGAGGTATCTTCTATTCCAAAATAGGAAACCCGTATAACAGGAATACCGTATTTTTCTTTCATTTTTTTTGCAAGATACATCATGGAACCCGAACATTGCACCACGTTCAAAGACGCCCCATGCGCGCGTTTGATATCATCTATTCTTCCATCGCCGGTAATAGTCGAAACAACCTCAACGCCCATCTTGCGATAGTAATCCCTTATCAGCCACGTCTCACCGGCAATATTAAAATCCCCCAAGATATTAATGCTAAATTTAGAAATACCTCTGGTTGAACCGTTTCCCACAATTTTAAAAATTGCTTCACACGCGGCCCTGTATCCGTCTTTTTTGGTTCCTTTGAATCCTTCCGAATGCACAGGAAGAACAGGAATACCCTGTTCTTCAGAGACACGCCTACATACAGCATCAACGTCATCGCCAATAATCCCAACAATGCACGTGGCATACACAAACGCGGCCTTTGGCTTGTAGGCCTCTATTAGTTCGAGAAGGGAAAGATATAATTTTTTTTCTCCGCCAAAGATAACATTCTTTTCCTGAATATCTGTTGAAAAACTTAAACGGTGGAGTTCTGGACCTGATGAAAGCGCCCCACGGATATCCCACGTATAAGAGGCGCATCCTATGGGCCCATGAACAAGATGCAAGGCGTCTACAATAGGGTAAAGAACCACTCTTGATCCGCAGAACACACACGCACGCTGACTCACTGAACCGGCAACGCTGTTTTGTTCGCAACCAATGTTAAACACGTCTTTCCCTTTATGAAAGACCTGGGTTTTTCTTTGGGTTAAAACTTTCATGTTTATATATGATCCCTGTATCGGGAGAGCTTAAAACTCTCCCCTACGGTTATACCAAATCCACTAATTAATTCCCGATTTAATTTTACTTATCTAGACGTTTTTGCGAGTAAGTAGGCTTTTTAAATGAGTACTTATTTAATGGCATTGGTATAATTATCCTATTTAAAAATTGCTATTCTCGTAAAAACATCGAGAAAAGCAGAATGGATTTTTGTAATTATTTGCCGGATTTGGTATTACATTACCAATTCAAAACTCTCTTCCGGGGCATCTCTGTCCTGCCGGTCAAGAAAAGCTGTTAATATTTGTTCCAATAAACGCATCGCACCTGAATATCCCACTGTCGGAAAATAACTATGCCCGATTCTATCCATAATAGGAAATCCCATACGGATAAAGGGAATATCCTCATCACGCGCGATATATTTGCCGTATGTATTTCCCATCAAAAGGTCAACTGGTTCATTCTTCATCCATTGGTGTAAAAGGAACATATCGGCACGTTCTCCGTTTGCAACTTTGGCTTCGGGAACTTTGTCTTTTAAAAGCCCCTTCATTTTTTCTGCAAACTGTTTCCCCGGTGTCCCGCTGACAACATAAACAGGACGCATATCAATGTCCAATAAAAACTCTGTCAACGCTATGAGTTGGTCAGGGTCACCGAAAAGAGCGACTCTTTTATTGTAGAAATACTGCTGCATATCCGTGATAATATCTACAACCCGCCCGCGATCTGCCGTAACAGATTCAGGAACCTCAACACCGGCAACCTTACTTAAATGGTGAATAAACCTGTCTGTCGCCGAAATACCTATCGGTAAATCAAGCACATCATATTTAACCTTACATTTGGTATTTAACAATGTAGCCGCCGCTTCTGATGCGAAGGCCCCAAGGGCAATGGTTGCCTGGCTATCGCCTGTACTTTTTAATTCCGGTACGGTGGTACCTCCTTTAGGATAAAAAGCATGCTCTCCGGTTTGCGGAGCATCCATGACATCAGACGTGTCAGGAAAAAGAACAGTTTCTACATTCATCTCTTTAGCAATCTTTTTTATCTCCCGCATGTCCGAGGGTTCAACCCATCCCGGAATAATATTAATCTGTTTTTTCTCCTCGCCTGTTGACTCGGAAAAATATTTCACCATACCAGCCACCATGTTGGAAAAACCTGTTATATGCGAACCGACATAACTGGGAGTATTGCAATGCAACACATGCTTTCCTTCGGGAACTTTTCCGTCATCCCTGGCCTTTTGAACAATTTGGTTAACATCGTCACCTATTGTTTCGGATAGGCAGGTGGTGTGTACGGCAATAATATCCGGTTCATAAACCGTAAACATGTTATTAATCGCCTGAAGCAAATTAGCCTGACCGCCGAATACAGATGAACCTTCGGTAAAGGAACTTGTCCCGGCCATAACTGGTTCTTTATAGTGCCGGGTGAGTGTGCTTCTGTGATACGAGCAACACCCCTGCGATCCATGGCTATGAGGCAAACACCCGTGAATGCCGAGTGCCGCGTACATCGCCCCAACAGGCTGGCATGTCTTAGCCGGATTTATGGTCAGGGCCTTTCTTTCTTTAATTTCAAGAGGGGTATGTCTTAAAAGCATAATAATCTCCTTATCATTTTTTCAACATCATTTTTTCAACCGTTCACGATGGTTCCCTCTCCCTTCGGGAGAGGGTTAAGGGAAAATTTGCGGAATACATCAAACAACCCTCACCTATTTGCCTTCGGCAAAGTCCTCTCCCTGGGGGAGAGGAGGTCTGAATGATTACCATTTTTAATCAGTGACGTACTGAGCGGTTATTCCTGCTCCTTTTTTTTCCCACGGAGCACCGATTAAATCCCACACACGTGTGTTGACCATGCGGTCAATTTCACGGTAAAAATTAACCGCTCCCTGAAACCCGGAATACGGCCCACCGTAATCATAACTGTGCAATTGTTTAAGAGGAATACCCGCCTTCTGCACAATATATTTTTCTTTAATTCCCGCACAAAATACATCAGGTTTGTAAAATTCAATCAGTTTTTCTGATTCATATTGTGTAATATCATCAATAACGAGAGACTGTTTGTCCATTTCAGGCATTAATCCATGGTACTCATCAATTTCAAGGCCTCGTTTTTTAAGTTTCGCGATTTCTTCAGGGGTCTTTCGCGGGCGATAACGTTTCTCATCCGCCTCAACGTGAAGCTCCTCGATATTCCGGCTATCCGCATCCACCTTGATATCAGGAAGAACCTTCCTGCCCTCATAATCATCCCTGTGCCCGAATTCATAACCGGCACAGACCGTTTTCATACCAAGCTCTTTAAAAAGTTCCTGATAATGATGAGCGCGCGAACCACCGACAAAAATCATGGCCAGCTTTCCTTCACACCGCGGTCTGACTTCTTCCAGGACTTTATTAACCTCTTTCAGTTCTCTGGTGACAACCTTTTCTACCTTTTCGATGAGTTTTTTATCACCAAAATATTCTGCCATCTTTCTAAACGCCTTGGCAGTCGCGTTAGCACCCGTAAAGTTAACCTTTAACCAGGGGATACCATATTTCTTTTCCATCATTTCAGCCATATAATTGATAGAACGATGGCACATGATCACGTTAAGGTCTGCCGTATGAGAATTTGCAAAATTTCCAATGGTAGAGTTGCCGCTGAAGGTAGAGACCAGCGTGAGGCCACACGCCTCAAGCCGCCGTTCCAATTCAAAGGCATCCCCTCCAATATTGTACTCCCCAAGCATGTTGACTTTAAAATCTCCCTTTTTGACTGTGTCATCGAGGCCAACCACATGCTTAAAAACTCCGTTATTAGCGATATGATGTCCCGCAGACTGGCTGACTCCTTTGTATCCCTCACAACTGAAACCAAAAACATTAATACCAAGTTTTTCTTTCATCTCCCGCGACACCGCGTGGACATCATCCCCGATTAATCCCACAGGGCATGTCGAAAATATGCTTATCGCTTTCGGTTTAAAGAGGTCATAGGCTTCCTGAATCGCCTCTTTTAATTTCTTCTCACCGCCAAAAACAATATTAGAGTCCTGCATATCGGTTGAAAAACAGTACGGCATAAAATTCTCGCTGTCCGGTCCATCAGGTCTTGTCTGGTTCCTTCGTGTTAACCAGCTATAAAAACCGCATCCGATAGGTCCATGGGTAATATTAACAATGTCTCTAGTTGGGCCAAGAACAACTCCCTTACAGCCGGCATAAGCACATCCCCGTTGAGTAATAATGCCAGGGATAGCCCTGACATTAGACAGGATTTGCTGATCTTTTTCCGGATCATTGATAACCATTCCCTTGTCTCTTTTTTTCGCGACCTTTGGCGGATATCTCTTAAGAATTTTTTCCTTAATACTAGTTGGATCCTTTATCATATTGTCTTTCATTAATTAAGCCCTCCTGAAGAGTCTAAAACACTTCCTCCTGATTCTCCTCTGACGGTTTCTCCTGTTCTGACCCGTGTAGCTTCAAGAATAGGTAAGACAAATATCTTGCCGTCTCCGGCATTTCCTGTCTGATTTGCCTTAATGATAGCCTTAACTGTTCGTTCAACAAAATCGTCCGAAACAACAACAGTAATGAGCCTTTTAGCCACAAGCCTTGGCCCCCCGCCGAGCAACG
>CAZIRV010000075.1:0-10947 GCA_964541845.1 uncultured Planctomycetales bacterium | reverse complement strand
TCTGAAAGAAGTGGGAAAAACAAAAAAACCGGTTATGTTAAAACGGGGGATAAGCATGGACTAGCCACGATTACGGAAGTAATGGATCCTCGAGATGTAGAGTTGATAGGAAAGTATGTTGATATTTTTCAAGTTGGAGCGCGAAACATGCAGAATTTTTCACTTCTGAAAGAAGTGGGAAAAACAAAAAAACCGGTTATGTTAAAACGGGGGATAAGCGCGACGATTAAAGAGTGGTTGATGTCAGCAGAGTATATTTTGGCTAATGGAAATTTTGATGTTATTTTGTGTGAACGCGGCATTCGAACCTATGAAACCGCGACTCGTAATACATTGGATATTAACGCGGTTGCTGTGGTTAAAAAATTATCCCATTTGCCAATTATTGTGGATCCGAGCCATGCGACAGGGTATTGGGATCTGGTAGGTGCGGCAGCCAAATCCGCCGTTGCCGCCGGATGTGACGGACTTATGATTGAAGTGCATGAAAATCCGGAAGAGGCATTATCGGATGGACAGCAATCACTTATTCCGGAAAAATTTGATGGTTTAATGAAAGATTTATCCAGGATCGCTTCGGCGGTATTAAGAAAAATATAAAATATAGGGGGATTTTTTTTGTGATTTTACGTTCACGTACATTCAGAAGAATTACTATTGTTGGAGTCGGTATGATAGGAGGCTCATTAGGGATGGCCATTAAAAAGAATAAGCTTGCCCGCGAAGTTGTTGGGTTATCTTATCAGCAAGCTTCATTAGACGCGGCTATTAAAAACAAAGCCATTGATGTCGGTTTTACGGATGTTCAGAAGGCGATTCGTAATTCTGATTTAGTTATTTTGGCCACGCCGGTTGATTCAATTATTAAATTACTTTCCGCTATTAACCCCTATCTTAAACGCGGATGCGTTGTCACCGATGTGGGCAGCGCGAAGGTGGAGATTATGGAAGCGGTAGAAAAAAAGCTTAAGGCCTCTAATTTTTTTGTTGGTTCGCACCCTTTGGCTGGATCAGAAAAAATTGGGAGTGATAATGCCCGGGAAGATCTGTTTGAAAACACACTTTGTGTTATGACACCTAAAAAAGAGACCCACCGGACAGCACGAGAAAGGGTTAAATATTTTTGGACGAAGCTAGGGGCTAACGTCAAATGTTTAAAGCCGGAAGAACATGATGAAATTCTTTCCTATATTAGCCATTTACCACATTTAATGGCCTATGGATTGATGGAAACGATTCCAAAAAATTTTATTGAATATGCCGCGCAGGGATTAAAAGATACGACCCGTATCGCGGGGTCTTCTCCTCAGATGTGGAATGATATTTGTATGTCTAATTCAAAATACGTCCTTAAATCCCTGGATGAAATGGTGAAGAACCTTTCTCATTTACGGAAGGCCATTGTCAGGCATGATCAGAAAACATTAATGGATCATTTTACCAAGGCCAAAGAAAAACGGGACATAATTATATAAAAAGGATAAATTGTCATGTCTAGAGTCATTGCTATAGATGGTCCGGCGGGTGCCGGAAAAAGTACAATAGCTAAAAAATTAGCAAAATTATTAAATTTTTCCTATCTCGATACGGGAGCAATGTATCGGGCTTTAACATTAAAAGCACTTCGTAACGAAGTCAATTTAGAAAGTGAAGATCAGTTGGTGGCGTTGGCACAGAAGACAACCATTGATTTGGGAAATTATTCTCAAGGCGTGAAAGTTGTGTTGGATGGGCAGGATGTCAGCGAAGAAATCCGTTCGTTAGAAGTCACGAATAATACTTTTTATATTGCCAGAGCTCCGAAGGTTCGGGAAATTATGGTGAGATGGCAGCAGGAGATTGGTTTTAAAAAAGATGTTGTGGTGGAAGGCAGGGATGTCACAACGGTTGTTTTTCCTAATGCCATTCATAAATTTTACATGGATGCCAATGTTGAGGAGCGCGCTAAACGCCGCGCTCTTGAGTTAAGAGAAAAAGGGAAAGAAGTTGACGCTGATAACCTTTTAAAAGAAATAAAAGAACGCGATAATAAAGATTTTACCCGCCGAGCCGGCCCTCTTAAAAAAGCCGAAGATGCGATTGTGATTGACTCAACGCATTTGTCCATCGATGAGGTTGTGCAAGAGGTAAGAAAATATATCGATGGATAAATCTCTTATTCGTAATTTTTCAATCATTGCCCATATTGATCATGGCAAATCCACATTAGCTGATCGTCTTCTCCTTTTTACTGGGGCCATTGACGAGCGGAAGTTTAAAAATCAGCTCCTGGATGACATGGATTTGGAGCGGGAGCGGGGCATTACCATTAAGGCCTCGGCGGTACGCATTGAGTATAAAGCTGATGATGGCAAGACCTATGTTTTTAATCTTATTGATACCCCCGGGCATGTAGATTTTTCCTATGAAGTTGAAAAATCTCTTCGTGCCTGTGAAGGTGCGCTTCTGGTAATTGATGCCTCTCAAGGTGTTGAGTCACAAACCGTGGCCAACTTTTATCTCGCCATAGATAATAATCTTGAAATCCTTCCGGTGATTAACAAAATTGATATTGCCAATATTGATTTAGACCATGCCAAATTACAATTTATGGAGATTCTTGGTTTTGGAGAAGAGCATATTCAGCCTGTTTCTGCTAAAGAAGGTTTGGGAATTAAGGAATTATTTGAAAAAATTGTTGAGTTCATTCCTCCACCAGAAGGCTCCAATGATAATCCTTTAAAAGCCCTTATTTTTGATATGAAATATGATATTTATAAGGGAATTATTATTTATGTGCGCGTGATGGAAGGAATGTTGAAAAGAGGTATGCGTATCAAAATGATGCATATGGATAAAGATCATACTGTTGAAGAAGTTGGTATATTTAAACCGGAGGCTGCGAAAGGTACAGAGTTAAATTGTGGAGAGGTTGGTTATATCACATGTAATATCCATGATCCCAAAAAAGTGAGGGTGGGGGACACGCTTACCGAGGATGGTAACCCAACAGCAGAGCCGTTGGAAGGATATCGTCAACTCAATCCATTAGTTTTTTGTGGTATCTATCCTGTGAATACGAAAGATTTTATGGGGTTAAGAGAGGCCGTTGAAAAATTACGATTAAGCGATCCCAGTCTTGTTTATGAACCGGAGACGTCACAATCTTTTGGGAATGGTTTTCGTTGTGGGTTTTTAGGGTTACTTCATATGGAAATTGTACAGGAACGTTTAGAACGCGAATACAATTTAAATTTAATTTTGACAACCCCTAATGTTCAGTTTCGTGTATATACGAAGGATGGAAAAAGTTTTGGTTTGGAAAGTCCAACAGAACTTCCGGATGCGGCAAGTATTGACAAGGTGGAGGAGCCTTATTTAACCGTAACCATTTTAACCCCGGTCGCTTCTATGGATGGGGTCATGGAGTTAAGCAAAAAGAAGAGGGGCATTTTTGTTAACAGCGAATATGTTTCCGATCGCATGAAAATAGTTTTTGACATTCCCCTTTCAGATGTCATTGTAGACTTTAATGATAAGATCAAGTCAATTACTCGAGGATATGGATCGATTGACTATAAGTTTAAAGGTTATTTGGAAGCCAAAGTTTCTAAATTGGAAATTCTTATTAATGGAAAGGTTTGTGATGCGTTTTCTTTTTTGATTAATAAAGAGCATTCTTATGAGAGAGGGTTAGCTCTCGTGACTAAACTAAAAGAGCTTATCCCGCAACAACTTTTTGAAGTTCGTGTGCAGGCGGCTTGTGATGGACGTATTATCTCCAGTGCCAGAATTAAATCCATGGGCAAAAATGTGACTGCAAAATGTTATGGAGGAGATATTACGCGTAAACGAAAACTGTGGGAAAAACAAAAAGAAGGAAAGAAAAAATTAAAACAGATTGGTAATGTGGAAATTCCGCAAGAGGCTTTTTCAGCGGCACTAAAATTATAACGGCCAAGTAAGAATAAATTCTCTTAAGGAAGTTATTTTTGCCTAGATTCTAAGTGAGGAAACTAATGACAAAAAATAAAAAACAGCCACAAGTACAAAAATCTGCTACCCGGGAATGGGTAGAGTCAATTGTTATTGCTTTTGTTTTAGCGATGTTTATTCGTACATTTTTTATTCAGGCTTTTAAAATCCCAAGTGGGTCGATGATTCCTACGCTTCTGGTTGGGGATCGTTTAATGGTGAGTAAATTGCGTTTCGGTCCAAAAGTCCCATTTTCAAATAAACGACTACCTGGGTTTACCACTTTTCAAAGGGGAGATATTATTGTTTTTGTCTACCCTATTGATAATAAGCGGGATTTTATTAAGCGACTTATCGCCTTGGGAGGTGAGACAGTAGAGATTAAGGAAGGGGATATTTATATTGATGGTAAATTGATCGAGGATCCTGTTATTAAAAATACGTTTTATTATAATCGGGGACCTAATGGGCAGATTAATCAAAAAATTAAGGTTCCGGAAGGAAAGGTGTTTGTTTTGGGCGATAATAGCGGATCAAGTTCAGATAGCCGCTATTGGGGGTTTGTCCCGGAGGAAAATATTATTGGTCGTGCAGAATTTATTTATTGGCCGTTTAATAGAGTGAGGGTGCTAAAGTGAAATTCGCCAGGGGGCTGTCCGAAAATGATTTTTTTATCCAGCGCTGCGTTGCAAGACTCAAGAAAATCCTCAGCGTACGACGTGTACGCCTCCGGTTTTCTTTTGTTTTGCGCCTTGTTCTGAACAAAAATCCCATTCCCGGACAGCCTCTTGGTTTATTGGTTGTAATTGTTTTGTTTTTGTTTACGGGTTGTCAGACAGTTTCACAACCTAAAGCAGAAACAGAATCCCGAAAAGACGTTAGGGAAGCCTTAGGGACCATTACGCAGGCCATTAGTGGCAAACAGTTGAGTAAAGAAGAACTAAAAAATTTAACAAAAGATTTACGCACCAATAAAGATGCTCGATCCGCTATTCAAAGTATCACGGATTCTATGAGCAGAAAAACAGTTAAAGTAAAGTATTGCCCTGTTACAGGAAGACGTTACGCTCCAAGGGTGGTCATTTGTCCTGTGCATAAGGTGAAATTAAAATTGTTAGAGGAGTAGGTTTGTTATGCCGTTATTTATGGCTGCGACCTTAGTTTCTAACGACATAATATATTGAAATATAATGTTTGTTATCTTTGCTATTATTTGCAGTTACCTGATAGGGTCTATTCCCACCGCTTATATTTTTGGAAAATTATATAAAGGAATTGATATCCGCCAGCATGGCTCCGGGAATGTGGGGGCAACGAATGTTTTTCGTGTCTTAGGCAAAAAACCAGGGATTATTGTCCTTTTGTTGGATATATTAAAAGGTGTTGTAGCGGTAACTGTTATCGCGGATATCTTTGGTTTAACACAGGTGATTTATCGGTTGATTTTGGCCTTAGGTGTTGTCAGTGGGCATAATTGGACTATTTTTTTGAAGTTTAAAGGGGGCAAAGGGATAGCTACCAGTCTTGGGGTTTTGATAGGATTGACCATTAAAATTGTCTCCATTCGCCCTGTTTTGCTACTAACTCTTTTTATTTGGATTGTATGTTTTCTTATAAGCAATATTGTATCTTTATCCTCTATCATTGCAGCTGTATGTTTGCCATTTATTTTAATTTTCACGGCCCAATCTTTTGAGATTGTGTGTTTAGGGGTCGTATTCTGTATTTTTGTTGTGGTCCGTCATCGCCCTAATATAAAGCGTCTTCTTTCCGGTCAGGAACCGCGCGTTTCCCCACCCTTTCAAAAAAAATATAAATAGTCCCAAGACAAATTTTTTGATATCCTCATCTTTCTCGTCGATAAAATATTTCAGAAAGCGTTTCCCCCAGATTGGTTATATGCCCTTGTTGCCCCCTTTATGAATGCTATACTTTCGTTGTAATAAAAAAAGGGGTAAAATAATGAAAAAAATTTTCTTCAAAAAATTAATGAATCCAAAAGAAAAAACAAAGACAGTTTTTATTAGTTCGCAGACAGAAGATAAGGAGTGTAAGACGAATATGCGTAAAAATTTTGAGTATAAAGTTTCTAGGGCTGATAAAGTAGATTTGAATTTAGAGGCCCCTCAAGTGCATATTCGCAAATCATTTGACACTAAGAAAAGAATTGAGAAATTTTGTTTGAGAGTAGATGGCAAGTTTTATATGAAACATGAGCGTGTAACTCTAAAGGTTGATTTTTGCCATGCATTAAATATTGAAATTCGTTGGAAAACAAAAGCTTTCTCCCCAAAAAAGTCAGAAATTTTGACTTAGGAATTAAGCTAGGGACGGGCTCCCCCCCTTGTCCCTGTGCTTTTACGTGACCCATAACCCCCGAAAGTCTTCCCACTTTCGGGGGTTTTTATTTTTTGTAAAAAATTTTTTAATATATCCAAGAGCCATGGGTTTGCGAAATTGAGACATTTTTCTTGCTTTAGGTCAATAAGCTAAAGTCGCAAACCTGTCTTACTTGGGTATATTTTACAAAAATAAATTAGACTTGACTGTGTGTGTAGTTATTTCTGAAAGAGGTCTTATACCGGTATGATTGGACCAAAGTAATGGTGGTTTTTGTGTGCTTTGAAAAATCGTACAGACATCAAATTAACATTGTTCAAAACAAATCAATCTTGAATTGATAATTTCAATTTCCATGCTATTATTTTTGATATATCTTAAAACCTCCATTGACGTGTTAAAAATATAATAATTTTTTTGTGAAACTCCTTTTCCGACATATAATTTCTTTATTACTAATATTTTTATTATCAGGGTGTGCCACCCTTCAAACTCCTCCTTCGATAGTGGCTCAAGAAAAGACAGATAAAAAATCAGAGATTCAAGAAGTGGAAGTTAAGGTGGAGCCGAAGCTCTCGGAGGTGTCGCCGGAATTACAGAATATTAAAGGTAAGGATTTAGAGCAGAATGCAGAAGGAAAAGGGATTATTTTTGCTAAAACAGATTTTCAAGGGGTATTACAAACAAGCTTTGTGAAGTTGTTTTTTGAAAATCAAAAAAATCTGAAGTATAAGTTTCAGTTGCATATTGGAGATAAATCCCGACAGACAGCATTTCCCTGGGATGTGAAAACTGTTCACCCAGGCTATTTTTTTATTGAGCTTCCGGTTGGTCCCTATAAAATTACGTCTGTATCTATTCCTGTAGGCTCCACAATGGCTACAGAGGCGATTGATATTAGCCTTGAAGTTTTGCCTAATAAAATTGTTTATATAGGAACGTTAAGCTTGGTTGGAACTAAAGAGAAAATTAAATTGGGTGGAGTTCCGTTGATTAAGCCGGGGTTTGAATATAAGGCTGTTATTATAGATGAGCGAAAAGAGGGGATGGATGTTTTTCGTCAACGTTATCCAAACTCCCTTGATGAAATTATAATTAATTTGATGAAAGTGAATGCTTTATAAGGTGAGGGTATACCAATTCCACTAAATAATTGTTCTATTTTTTAGGGTTGCTGTTCTCGTTGAAGCGTCGAGAAAAGCAAAATGGATTTTGGTCATTATTTAATGGAATTGGTATTAGATGAAAAATTATGATTATGGAATTATAGGCAACTGTTCAAGTGCAGCGCTCATCTCTTTTGACTGTAGTATTGACTGGCTTTGCCTCCCGAATTTCGATTCTCCTTCCCTTTTTGCCAAAATTTTAGATAAGGATAATGGAGGATATTTTAAAATTTCAGGTGTAGATATAATTAAAATGAAGCAGGAATATATTTTGCACACGGCTATTTTAAAAACAACTTTTGAAACCAGGAATGGTTGTTTTGAAGTCAATGACTATATGCCTCGTTTTGGAGATTTTCGAGGAGGATATTCTTGTCATTCAGAAATCCATCGAAAACTTCGTGTGATATCAGGACAACCTAAAATTACAGTAGAATTAGTAGTAAAGCCAAATTATGCCTATAGCGATGCGGATTATCAAATTAAAGAAAATTATATTAAAATTATGTCTCAAGAGGGACGAGGGCATTACAATAGTTTTTATTTTTACAGTAACCTTGATCTTGATAAAATTTTAAATGGTGAGCCGATTGAATTGGAAAAACATTCTTATTTTCTTTTGTCTTATCATGAGAAAATTGAGCGGATTGAGAATGATAAATTATTTTTGGAATATGAAAAAACAAAGTCGTATTGGTTGGATTGGGTTCAGAAAACACATCATCCGAAAAAATATAAAGAGCAGGTTTTGCGTTCAGCCATTACATTAAAACTTCTGATGTATCAACGTACAGGAGCGGTCATTGCGGCGGCAACAACTTCTTTGCCGGAAATTATTGGAAAAGATCGCAACTGGGATTATCGTTTTTGCTGGATTCGTGACGCGGCGATGATTATTGATTTGTATGTCCGGATTGGACATATTCAATCAGCGGATGGCTTTATTAATTTTATTTTAAACCGTATGAAGCTAAAACATGAAGACATCGGCGTTATGTATGGGATTAATGGTGAGGAAAAATTAGAAGAATACACATTGGATCATCTTCCGGGCTATGAAAATTCTAAGCCGGTACGTATCGGCAATGCCGCGTATAAACAGAAGCAGAATGATCTTTATGGAGAGTTGATTGAAACAATTTTTACATATTTTGTTGTTAATCGTCGATCAAGTTTTCAGGTCAATGAAGAAATTTGGACGATGACCCGTTCTTTGGTTAATCGTGTGCGGGATATTTGGCGGGAAAAAGATAGTGGTATATGGGAACGGCGTAAAGCCCTTCAGCACTATGTGCATTCAAAGTTGATGAATTGGGTTGCTATGGATCGGGCTGTTAAGATTGCAAGGTTTATCGGTAAGACACAGTATATTGAACGTTGGTCTAAAGAGGCCGAAGAAATTAAGATTGATATTTTGAAAAATGGCTGGAATGAAGAATTGCAAGCCTTTACGATGTATTATGGCTCTGATATTTATGATGCTTCCAATTTGTTAATGCTTCATTATGGGTTCCTTCCGCCGGATGATCCCAGGATTGTAAGCACAGTGAGGCAATATTATAAGCATTTGGTGAAAGATAATTTTACATTTCGTTATATCGCAGAAGATGAGTTTGGGGTTCCTGAAAACGCGTTTATTGTGTGTATTTTTTGGATGAGTAACGCTTTGTATTTAATAGGAGAGAAAGCAAAAGCTCAGGAGATGTTTGATAATATTCTTAGTCGTGCGAATCACCTGAATCTTTTTTCTGAGGATGTGGAGATATCAACCGGACGCTTGACCGGAAATTTTCCCCAAGGATATTCTCATTTGGCGTTTATTCAAACAGCATTATTATTGGAAACAGACTATAATTGGAGTGATGCGGCGTCACTTAAAAATGTTAACAATTTTTTTAGATAGTTCCCCCTGAAAAATGATTTTTTGCGGCTCCAATCGGCTTAAACAGCCTGATTTTACTAAAGATTTAATAGCCAAACTCCTCGCTTTGCTCGTCAAACATGGCTATTGAAAACATCTTTATTAAAGTCAGGCTAAGCCTCAAAGTCGCCGCGAAAAATCATTTTTCAGGGGGAACCGGATAATATTAGGAGGTTTTACGTGAGGTCAATACCCATTTTTCTTTTTTTTCTTTTCTTTGTTTCAGGTTGTGCTACAAGTCAAACGCCTTCTCTAAAGGCATCAAACAGCTTGCAAATGAGAGTTTCCGAACTAGAACGTCAATTATCACAGAGGGATCAGGATGTTGAAGAATTAAAGTATGAAGTAAAAGAATTAGTTTATCAGGTGGAATCACTCGACACAGCTCCTGTTATTGAACCTCGGGAAGCATTTAAATCCTCATCAACTTCTTCTTTGAAAAAATTACATAAAAAATTGACACAAAATACAAAAGATAAAAAAATTATTCGTGTGGGCATTGCCCCTAGACAAGTGCAGACAGCATTAAAAATTTCAGGGTATTATAAGGGAACTATTGATGGGAAAATTGGAAGACAGACGCAGAAAGCCATTAAAAAATTTCAAAAAGATCATGATTTAAAAAGTGATGGGATTATTGGAAAAAAGACATGGATTGAGATGAAAAATTATTTAGAATAATGTCAAATATATCCATACTCGGGTGCGGTTGGTTGGGTTTCCCTTTAGCCAGGTATTTACTTCAGTCAGGTTTTTGTGTCAATGGCTCAACAACGACACGGGAAAAAATTTCTTTTTTAAAAGAGGCGGGCATTGCCCCATTTTTAGTAAATTGTGATCCTTATGTGGATTCCAAAGAGATTCAATCATTTTTTGATTCTGCGGTACTATTCTTAAATATTCCGTTTAGAAGGAATTTAGAAAATCCTTATTTTTATAAATGGCAGATTGATTCTGTTATTTCTTTTGTGGAAAAATCGAATATTGGATTTGTAATTTTTGCCGGAACTACGGCAATTTATCCGGACTCACTGAAGGAAGCTTTAGAGAATCAACCGGTTTCTCCGGAAAGTCCAAGAGCGCGGGTTTTATGTGAAGTAGAGAAAGCTCTCTTAGATAATAAACATTTTGATTCGACCATTATTCGTTTCGCCGGAATGTATGGAGGTGCACGGAAAATCGGACGATTTCTATCAGGGAAAAAAGATTTGGGGGGCGCAGAGAGTCCCGCAAATCTTATTCATTTAGATGATTGTGTGAAAATAGTTGCTGAAATTATTAGACAGGATATTCGGGGAGAAGTTTTCAATGCCTGTAGTGATGGGCATCCTTCGAAAAAAGAACTTTATATGAAAGCAGCACTGGCTTTAGGTGTGGAACCGCCAAAATTCATGAAAAATGAACACGGAAGTAAAAAAGTAGTTTCGAATAAAAAGTTGAAGGAGTTTTTAGATTATACATTTAAGTATTCTGATCCAATAGAATATTTGGAGAAAAATAAGTAATCGTTCATGGGGTAAGGATAGATTTTTATTGTAGGGGCGGGCCTTGCGTCCGCCCGTTTAT
>CAZIRV010000074.1:0-11137 GCA_964541845.1 uncultured Planctomycetales bacterium | reverse complement strand
ATAAAACGACATGCTCTTCTTTTGGATTGATGGTATTACTGAATATTTACTTCGTGATTAACCATCGTTAATTAAGAGATTGGCCAAAAAAATTATTCTGCCAATCTCCAAATCGGGTTTAATTCCCCGAGGTAGTTTATTTTAAAAAAAATTTTATCCAGATATATACCAGACAAATCAGAATCGATTGCACCATAAAAGGAAATCCGTATTTAGAAAAATGTATAAAACTTACAGGAGTCTTGTTCTTCCCCCCAATTTTAGAGACAATGATGTTAGCAGAGGCTCCAATCATTGTTCCATTACCTCCCAGACAGGCCCCAAGCGCTAATGCCCACCATAAAGGCTGCGCGATCTGCGTCTGTATTAAGTCCGGATCCAGGATCCCTTGATGTAGCGCAAGCTGAGCAATCAGTTTTTTTATCATGGGAACCATGGTAATCACAAAAGGGATGTTGTCTAAAATCGCAGAAAACATGGCACTGCCAACAAGAATAATGATACATAACAAGAATAAATTTATGCCGGCAATATTAATAACACCTTGTACGAGGAATTCAATAACCCCATTATGCTCCAATCCCGCGACAACCATAAATAATCCAATGAAGAAGAAGATGACACTCCACTCAACACTCATAAAAGCTTTATCAACATCCGACTTACAAAACATCATCATAACAATGCTGCCGGTCATGGCAATGATGCCTGGGGCCAAATGAGTCAAATGATGCGTAAAGAATCCAATAAAAATTAGTACCATGATAAAAAGAGACCGAATCATATTTTTTTTATCAACAATGGCCAGATGAGGGATCGACTCGGTGATTCTTTTTTTTATATCTGGAGAAACATTCCAGTAGTTTCGAAAAATAAGACGAACTGTCCCAAGAAAGACAAAAAATACAATGATAATAACAGGTCCAAGATTAACAATGAAATCATTGAAGGACAAGTGAGCCTGTGAACCGATAATAATATTAGGCGGATCCCCGATAAGTGTTGAGGTTCCCCCAATATTTGAAGAAATAGCTTCCAATATTAAAAAAGGAACAGGAGAAATATCTAAAAGCTGTGTGATAAGAATTGTTACAGGCGCTAACAATATAATTGTTGTCACATTATCTAAAAAAGCGGATAGAACGGCTACCAGAGAAAGAAAAAATATCATAATTAAAAGAGGATTTCCTCTGGCACGTTTAGCAATAATAATCGCAAGCCATTCAAAAAAACCTGTGGTAGATAAAATAAACACACACGTCATCATTCCTACCAAAAGAAAGATTACGTTAAGATCAACAGCCGAAACAGCCTCTTCAAAAGAAATAAGGCCAAACGCGATCATAAAGAAGGCTCCCAGCATGGCAGCGATCGTCTTATCTATTTTCTCGCTGACAATGCAAATATAGACTCCAATAAAAATAAGAATAGATAATAACATTTTTGTATGACACTCCTTTTCGCTAAAAAAATAAAATGTTATTTAATATACTAAATCTGTCGATTTTTCCCCGCAGTTCTCCGTTTTGGACAACAAAAAGGTGCGAATTTCCTTTGACCGTTAATTGAAAGACAATTTCTATTAATGTGGCATCTTCGCTGATTGTCGAACAAGTTTTGTTAAAAAAGCTTGAGACTTTTAGGTCTCCTTTGATATTGAAATATTTTTGAAAAGGATCCATGTTTTTGACAAAAGAAACAGTATGAAGTTTTCCAAAAAAATCCGGCAATTCATGGTTAAAAATATCAACACACGATATTTGGCCGCAAAGTTGATTCTGTTCATCGATAACAGGCAAAGCATCTAAATGGTTAAGATGCATTGTTTGTATAATATCTTCAACTTTATCATCAAGTTTAGCGATAGCGCCGACCGGCTGCATAATATCATGTGCCTGTACTGTTCGATTGACTTTTATATTATTCTTTTTGAATTCGCCGACAATGTCTGTAGGGCTCCGCCCTTTGAAGAACGAATAAACGTCTTTTTTCCTGGACATAATGCGAAGGATACTCGACATCGCCTGAAGAATGATGTATGGCTTCTGTGAAGGAGAAACCATTAGACAAATAAAATTAGCAGGAATTTTATCTAAACTGTGAAAGTCAATGCTTTTTTCATGAAATCCCAAGACAATAATGAATCGATTCCATCCCTCAATACGTGCATGTGGGAATGCCATTTTTTTCCCTAACCCGGTGGACTGGGCTTTTTCCCGTTTAATAATGGCACCGTAAGTATCTTCTGGGGTAACCGATCCTGCAGAATCAGGAGAAATCGTAAAAATTTTATTTACAAGTAATTTAATAATATCTTCTTTCGTTTTACCTTCAAGATTAAGGTCAATTAATTCTGGAGTTATATATTGATTAATATCTAACATTTTATTTGAAGATCTTTAGCTCTTTCAGTCAGACTGAGGCCCCTAAAATTTTCTAAACCCGGTTTGTATTTTTCATTATCATTAATTATCCATATGACACTCATAACAATTCATTTCTTTCCACGTGTCATCTTCATCGAAAGGATGACGGAACTGAAGGCCCTTGTCATTTTTTTCTAAATTATTAATAGGGCCTTGTTCTATGATAGTATGACAAATTGTACAATCCTGAGGGATAACCTTACCTTCCGAGGATTCATGTTTATTATCATGACACCGAAAGCATCCCGGAGATGTTAAATGACCGATGTTAATAGGATAAGCATCCCAACGGGCGTTCATTTCAGGGAAAAAATTATTTTGATAAAGTGAAATAATATTTTTTATGCTTTGTTCGACTTTATTTTTATTTTTTTTATAAAAATCTTTGTATGAATTTTTATAATAGGTTCCAAGCTCTTCGTTTATAGCTGCCGAAGCTTCCGTCTGTGAAGTGTATTTTTCTGATAAAACTTCAACAGATTTTTCTTTTATTAAAGGAATATTCGCGTCTATTCGACCATCTAACATCGCTTTGTTCACCAAAATGAAAGGCGCGGGGAAATGATGCGCCGGGCGGTTATGACAGTCTATACAGTCCATTTTTCTTATCTCATCAGGTGCCGGAGGCGTTTGTTTGTATTTTGAATCAGGAGAAATATAGATACGTTCTATTCCATTTTTGTCGACACTTTTGACCCAGGAAATTTTCTGACGGGATTTATCATCAGCCGCGTAATAGACATCATTATCAGGGTTCATATGGGAATGAATTCCATAATTTTCTGATTCGTTTTGTACCGTATGAACCAGCATACGTAAATACCAGGGAGAATAATCATCGGATTCTGTCGGAAAATAGGTGCGACGGACTTCACGAAAACGGAAAAAATTTTTTTGGGGCCAATGGCATTCTTCACAGATTTCCCTTGCAGGACGAAGATCCTGGATAGGCGTCTGAATAGGTTTTGTGTACGTGTTGGTCACTACTTTATAAATCTGTCTGAGCCCGGATAATTTGGAATGCATATACGAACTCACCCCTGAACCGATATGACAGTCAACACATTTTACCCGAGCATGCGGAGATTGCGAATGCGCCACATATTCAGGACGCATCACCTTATGACAGACCATACCGCAAAATTTTGTTGACTCAGTGTATTGGAAAGCTTTATATGAGCCAACACCGGTCATAATGATTAATATCATTGTTCCAATCAAAAAAACCAGAATAGCATTACGATGCGTTGAAAAAGAAAGGTCAATTTTGTAAGGTCTTGGTTCCGCGGAGGCAATATTTTTTTTAATCCATCGACGTTTTCTCAAAGCACCCAAAGGGATCAAGGCGAGCGCCATTAATAAAAACGCGGGTAATATAAGATATGTGATAATTCCAAGATAGGTGTTGAGCCCTACCGTAAAAAAATCAATTCCGAATAAAATACACTCAACAATAAAAATCAATACTGCGAAATATATGCCAGTATAAGTAATTTTATTGTAAAAAAATTCAGAGAAATAACGTTTTTTTTGTAATTCTTTTTTATCTAAAGACATCTGGGCTCCTTTTATTTTAACGATGCATAAACATTTACATTAAACTTTTTTCCTTAATAATTTTTCTGCTATATTCTGTTATTTTTTTTAGAATAATATTTTCCACCGCTACTATGGCCTGTTTGCGAAGTTTCATAGTTGAGTCTACCGCTTCTTTGAGATCATCAATCGCGTAGAGGTGTACATTAGAAACTTCTGCTACAAGAGGGTCAATATTTCGCGGCATAGAAATATCAATAAAAAGTAACGGTCGATTTTGGCGTAACATCATAATTTTTTCAACAGTAAATTTTTCTAAAATATGGTGAGGGGCTCCTGCAGAACAAAAACAGATATCTACTTCACTTAAAACTCCTTTAATGTCGCAAAAATCTTTAACTTCTACCCCATGCTTCTGCGCTAAACTTTCTGCGTGAGCTTGCGTGCGGTTCATAAGCACAATTTTTCGAAAACCTTTGTTTTTAACTTGAGTTAACGCTAGATCACTCATTTTACCAGAACCTATAATAAGAATTGACTTATCATCTAAAGACCCAATGACTTGCTCTGCCTTAGCAATCGCCGCCCAACTTACTGATGAACCTCCCGCGCTAATGTTAGTTTCATTCTGCGCTTTTTTCCCGGAACGAATAGCTAAGTTAGAAAGAATGTTAAAATGTTTACCAAACATACTGAATTTTTGCGCGCGTTCAAATGAGACCTTTACCTGACCTAAAATTTGTTTTTCTCCGAGAACCATAGAATCAAGGCCCGTGGATACTCTAAAAAGATGTCGAACAGCATTTTCTCCAACATATTTATAAAAATATTTTATCAACTCTTTTGTAAAAGAAATTTTTTTAATAAGAAAAATTTTATGAATGATTGATGTAATATCCATTTCCAGATCAAGAACATGGGCATAGACTTCAACGCGATTACACGTAGAAAAGACAAAGGCCTCAATAATAGCAGGATCATTTTTTAGTTCACTTAAAAGTAAATCTTGCTGGATCGGCGATAGAGAAAACCGTTCTCTAATTTCGATTGGCGTATTTTTATGGTTGATTCCAAAAACAATGATATTCATCTAAAAATCTTTCTGATTAAAAATATAACAAATTTTTATTTATTTGCAGAAATTAATCAACAAATATTTTATTTTAATTAAGAGATTGGCCAAAAAAAATATTCTGCCAATCTTTAAACCGGGTTTAATTCCCCGAGACTTGCCTCATTTGTAAACGCTTAGGGGTCAATACCTCGTGGGCTTGCTCCGAGGTAGTTTATTTACCGCTTGGCGTGCATTAACTTTGTTTGTTAACCGACAAATGTGTTGATAATGGTCTTTTTTTCAAACACGTGACATTGCAAACAATTTGTCCGTTTTGAATGAGAGCCTCTTAAATTTTTGTCAGGATTTTTTGCTCCATGACACGCATTGCAATTTTTGCGTAAAAATAAACGATGCGGAATAGTTGGAGGAGCAGCTTCATGCGCGCGTGTTCCCTTTTTGGGTTCCTCTAAACCTTTCCAGGTCGTTACAGAGGAATCTTCTCTTTTTACATCTCCTTGCACATGACATTGCTGGCAATTAAAAAATTCCGGATGAGGTGTTTTAACGCTGATTCTTTTTCCAACACGTAAAACTTCTTTGTGGCAATATAAACATTCCTTCTGCCCACGTTGTGCTGTTACCTCATGAGGAATTACAGGGGGAGCAGTATAAAAAGCGCGTAATGATTGACGCGAAGCTTTTTTTTCTTTCTCCATCTCTTGAACAGAGTCTTTTTTGCTAAGAGACTGTCCGAGAGTTGGAAGCAGGATAATTAAACCCATACCCAAAAGTATCTGTAATTTTTTTTTCACGATACTTTTTCCAATCTTACAGCACATTTTTTATAATCAGGCTCCTTGGACATGGGACAATACGCGTCCAAAGTAACAAGATTAATCAATTTGTTTTCATCAAAAAACGGAACAAATACTGATCCCTCCTGGGGAATGGAACGTCCATTAACAGAAACAGGTAAATCAAGGGTACCTCTTCGGGAAGTAATCCTAAGCACATCCCCACTATAAACATTTAATTCGCGTGCGTCTACCGGATTTAACTCAACATACGATTTTGGAACCGCATTTTTCAGTTCTTTTATACGTCTTGTCATGGTACCGGAATGCCAATGTTCTAAAACACGTCCCGTACAGAGCCAAAACGGATATTTTTCATCCGGAACTTCGGGTGGAGCCTCATAAGGACGCGCCCAGATGATGGCCTTTTTATCTTTAGCCTTAGCCATATAAAAGGAAACTCCGTCTCCTTTTTCGACAAAAGGATCTTCCCCTTCGACAAATCGTCGTGTCGTCTCTTTCCATCTCCCATCCGCTTTTTTAACAACAGGCCAGCGTATGCCTCTATTTTTTACGTACTCATCATAGGGAGCCAAATCTTTATGTTTTTTTGTTGTAAATTGTCTATATTCTTCAAAAAGAGGTTTATCAATATTATGCTCTTTAAATATCTTCCATTTCCAGGCCTCTATTTCTTTTCCATTTTCATCACGAATAGCTAAAAGGAAATTTTCATCCTTGTCTTTCATTCCTTTAAATCCTTTCTCATAAAGTCTTCTGGCCACCGCGATCATCTGCCAGACATCATCACGAGCACCTTCTGGAGGGTTAACCATTTTAAACCATTGCTGTGTTCTTCGTTCCGTATTGCCAAACAACCCGTTTTTTTCAACCCACGTCGCAGAGGGTAAAACAACATGAGCTACTTGAGTTGTTACTGTTGGATAAATATCCGATACAACCATAAAGCGATCTTTGGCATTTTTTAAATTTTCATTTAAATTAGGCATTGTCTGCGCAGGGTTTGTAACCTGCACCCACATTCCTGTAATATCTCCTGTAACTAAAGCCTTAAACATCGCAACCGTATGAAAACCTGGTTTTGGATTAATGGTTCCATCTTTAAGATTCCAAAATTTTTCTGTCTCTTTACGATGTTTCGCATTTTTAACGACACGCCCTCCGGGTAAAGCATGCGCTAATGTTCCTACTTCACGGCATGTTCCACAGGCACTTGGTTGTCCAGTAAGTGAAAATGGAGTGCTTCCGGGTTTTCCAATTTTTCCGGAAAGTAAATGGACATTGTAAATAAGATTATTAACCGCGGTCCCTCGTGTATGTTGGTTTATCCCCATACACCATAACGAAACAACTTTCCGTTTAGAATCTCCAAAAATATCGGCTAACATTTTAATTTGACCAACAGGAACTTTAGAAAGTTTAGAAACTTTTTCCGGCGTATAATCATTTAAAAAAGTTTTATATTCCTCTAAGGTAATGTCCTTTCCGTCATTAGCTTTAAATCGAGTACGTTCATTAACAAATTTTTTATCATAAGCTCCGCGTTCTAAAAGCAGATGACAAATGCCATTGGCAATAAGCATGTCTGTTTGGGGAACAAATTCAATGTAATGATCTGCCGCTTCCGTTGTTCGCGTTCGTCGTGTGGCCATATCAATCATGGTCACTTTTTCAAATCGATTACGCCGGTCAATAAAACGAGAAAATAAAACCGGATGCATTTCCGCCCAATTATTCCCCCAACAAATCACAGTATCACAGACATCGAGATCATCATAACAACCAGAAGGTTCATCAACCCCAAAAGTTTTAATAAACCCAACCACCGCGCTGGCCATACATAACCTTGCATTGGGATCGATTTGATTACTTTTCAGACCTCCTTTTAAAAATTTCATGGCGGTATAACCTTCAGGGATCGTCCACTGTCCGGAACCATAAATTGCAAACCGATCAGGATCCTCCATAATTTTATCCGCAATAAGATCAATGGCCTTGTTCCAGGTTGCCGGCTGTAATTTTCCATTTTTTCGGATCAAAGGTTGTGTTAAACGATCTTTACCATATAATGTAGCACCAACATAATACCCTTTCGCGCATAAAAGGCCTTTATTAACAGGATTTTCTTTATCTCC
Organism: uncultured Planctomycetales bacterium; assembly: GCA_964541845.1. GTDB lineage: Bacteria > Omnitrophota > Gorgyraeia > Zapsychrales > Zapsychraceae > CAZIRV01. Next base: position 3,168 of record CAZIRV010000074.1, on the reverse strand, counting down.
TTGCACAGCAACAACCCGTCCATTGCGTGTTCCTACCATAACCCCACACCCTGTTCCACAAAACCGACAAGGGGCTTTTTTCCAAGTCAGGTCACTTACGGCTTCATCGGATGCTTCTACAAAGAAAGGGAACTCCACCGTTGTTAATGCCGTTAAAGCAATGGCCCCGGCAGAGACTTTAAGAAAATCTCTTCGATTCATAGTACCCTTCATGACACGTTCTCCTTATTATGGGTTCCCCCTTTGCAATGGGGGAACCCGTAAATCCATTTTGCTTTTTTTGACGATTTAACGAAAATAGTAACTTTAAAACAGAGGAATTGGTATTATTTATTGGTATTACTTTTTATACCGTTCTTTAAATTTTTCCTGGGCTTCTTTTCTTTTTGTAGCCTCTTTAGGATCCATTTTATTGATGTACCACTTATGATCATTACTTTCAAGAACCGCTTTAATTTTAGCGGCTAATTTTTTTGTTTGCATTACTTTTTTAGAATCACTTGAACGAAGATTTTTCTCCACAATTTCTTCTAATGCAGGAATGAATTCGGCATAAAAATGTTTGGCAACCTCATAGGTTCCATGCCAATGTGTATAATCAGGTCCCATCATAGAGGCTCCGTGACGAGCTGTACGTCCCTCATGATGCCAAATTTCAAACCAAATAAAATCAATTTTATTACTAAAAGTGACTGGTTTTAATAACGGTTTTGCCAAAGCCATCAATTCTTTACCCGGCTTAGCAAATTTTCCATTATATAACTCAATTAAACTGTCATATTGAGTATAAAAATTATCAACGTATGTCTGGTTATGGCAATTTGTACAAACATTTTGCATATTTTCCCGACGAGTCTCCCAACTAATGTCTTTTCCGGGAAGCCCTAATTTAGCATCGGAGACTTCCGGCCGAACAGACATTACCGGACGGTTGTTCCAACTAATGCGCAAGCCTACATCATGGGTTACATCCTGATCAGGAGTAGCACTCATGTGACATGTCGCGCATGTTGGCGCGGCGTCGTAATCTTCACCTAGGATCCATTTTTCATTTCCTAAGTTCATTTTGTCTTTGTTCGCGTAAAAAGCAATCCCATGTTTGGACTCTTGATAAATTTCAATTTGGGGATGATCCGGTCCCATGTGACATTTTCCACAAGTTTCAGGATTACGGGCCTGTTCAACGGAAAATTTATGACGTGAATGACACGCGGAACATGATCCTTCAGAACCATCAGGATTAATGCGTCCAATTCCTGTATTTGGCCAGGTAGCAGGATCTAATGATCCGTCTTGCAGAACTTTAACTTCCGAACCATGACATTGCCAACATCCATTAACAGCGGCAGCGGAGTTTCCATCCGGGAATCCAGGGGTTATCATCATACGGTTTCCCTCAACAACTTCCGCAAGGCGATTATCTAAAGAACCTAAAATTCTTCCAGCTATTGAATGATGGGAAGATTTGAATTCGGATGCCTCCTTTTCATGACAACGCGCGCAGTCTTTTGGAGAAACAATCGTCGCAATCTTTGAGCCATAATGTGTAAAAACATCCGCATCCTCTTTTTTGGCCTGATGACACTCAAAACACCCTACATTTCCACGAAAATGTTTACTCGACCCCCATTGTTGTACAATGGCAGGAGTTTCTTGTTTATGACAATCTATACACTGACGTGACTTACCGGAAAGCTCACTCGGACCAGACATTTCAGCCCGAGTGTATGTTGATATCAGTAGCGATAACAAACATGTAGTGAAAATTATTATTTTTTTCATGGGGTCTCTCCTTTTTATTACGTTTCTATCGTATTAATATTTAATCCCAAGGCCAAATGTGACTTTTTGAGTGTCTGTGGATAAGGTATCTGCGTTGTAATTAGCATATTTTGTTTCCACATATACATTTTTTTTAATAGATTTTTTTAGGTAAATACCCCATTCATTTCCATAATCAGCCCCACCTTCATCCGCATTAAAATCGTGATATTGAAATTTGGCCAGTAATCCATTTAAAAAATCAATATTACCTTCTAAGCCCGATATCTTGTAGGTAACATCAACATAAAAATCTTCAAGCCCCTGAGCCGGTGTCGATAAAAATTTATCAGCCCAACCATTAAACTTATGAAGTGTTGCTAATGGGGTCGCAAAACCTTTGCTATTATCACTCCCCAAAACTTCATATCCAACGGTTGTTGTTAATCCTTTCCAGGCAAGCGCGGGCTCCACGTGGTAATAAGTAGCTCCATAAGCGGTAGGGTTATCGGCATAATTACTCTGATGAGCATATTCTCCGCGATACTTAAACGTAATCTCATCGGTTAAAGCCTGTTTTCCAACAAGACTAACCCCATAGGTTTGACTGGAGTTACCCGGGGATTCATTCTGAAAATCAAGAATATATCCATAAGTCGTAAATTTTCCAAGAGAAAAACTTGTATTGGAAATATTATAGAAATGACTATTTGAATCCCAATCACCTGATGGATGCTTGTCTCCAAAGATACGATTAACATTACCGATATAACCATATTTGAGGGTTGTATCCTTAATAGATTTATTTGTCAAAGTCACCCCGTCAAATGTTTGATTATTTTGCCGCCAGCCTACATCCCCAATAAAACGGTGTTCATCAAGAGTAATGCGCTGACGCCCTACTTTTAAAGCTGTATCAGGGATTCCGGAGTATTGTAAAAAAGCCTGGTTAATCTCTGTCCCGGCAACATCGGATACAACAGGATGATCAGTTTTGCCATTAGTTGTATCATTATAATCTTCGTTTCCAAGAAGAATAACATTTTCAAGTTCAAAAACAGCAAGGGTATTATAAAATTTTCCTGTTTTATATCCCAGGCGAGTACGTAATGTGGAGGCCTTTGCGTTTGCCGTGATCGCGCCGCCCTCTTGATCGACAAATTCATATCGGTATCGGGCATCAATATAGGGATTTCCTTCTACAATGGCGTCTTTCAGGGAATCTGCCGCGTTAGCTGTAACGGCAGAAATGATGACAGCACCCATTCCCAATACAACAATCATTTTTTTCATCATAATTAGGTTCATGCCCTTCGCTCCTTTTTTATTAATTAGTGTCCCCTGAAAAATTACTTTTGCCACTTCAACATGGCTAAGCATCCGTTTCAGTGAAAAGACTCAACATCC
>CAZIRV010000073.1:0-11471 GCA_964541845.1 uncultured Planctomycetales bacterium | reverse complement strand
CTATTTGTGTCCTTTCCTGTGCCAACTTGTTTTATCACGCTCCAACTATTCCAAAACTGGAAATTCCTATATATTGACATTATATATATACTAAGATATAATTCTTCACTTTAAGCGATTTATTCCCAACTCGAATAACTAATATTCACATATACTACTAAGGGGGATTTTATGGTTGAGCAAAAAAGCGCGGCTAATTTGGAAAGCAGAAAAAAAGCGTTGGAATTGGCTCTAACACAAATTGAAAAACAATTCGGCAAGGGTTCGATTATGAAAATGGATGGGAATATGATCACCGATGTCGGGGCTATCCCCACCGGTTCGATGGCATTGGACTTGGCTTTAGGGATCGGAGGGGTTCCTAAGGGACGTGTTGTTGAAATTTACGGACCGGAGTCATCAGGAAAGACAACCTTAACATTAAGTATTATTAATGAAATTCAGAAAGTGGGTGGAACCGCAGCCTTTGTTGACGCGGAGAATGCCTTTGATGCTTCTTACGCGAAGAAAATTGGGGTTAAGCTTGAAGAGCTTTTAATTTCTCAACCGGATACTGGTGAGCAGGCGTTAGAAATTACGGAAACACTCGTGCGTTCCAACGCGGTGGATCTTATTGTTATTGACTCTGTAGCTGCTTTAACGCCGCGTGCTGAGATCGAAGGGGATATGGGAGATTCTCATATGGGATTGCAGGCCCGTTTGATGTCACAGGCTTTGCGTAAATTAACCGCTGCTATTAAAAAATCCAATACCTGTGTTATTTTTATTAATCAAATTCGCATGAAAATTGGTGTTATGTTTGGATCTCCAGAGACGACAACAGGTGGAAATGCCTTAAAGTTTTATTCTTCTGTTCGGATTGATTTGCGTAAAAAAGAAGTGTTGAAGCGTGGAGAAGAAATATTTGGAAATCGCGTGCGCGCGAAAATTGTGAAGAATAAAGTAGCGGCTCCATTTAAAGAAGCCATGTTTGAAATTCATTATAATGAAGGTATTTGTCGGAGTGCTGATATTTTAGATTTAGCTATTCAGTATGAAGTGGTTCAAAAGGCCGGATCGTGGTTTTCTTTTGAGAATGAAAAAATTGGTCAGGGAAAAGAAAATACACGACGATATCTTATTGAAAATGCTAAAATTTTAGCAAAAGTAGAGAAGCAGATTTTAGAAAAAACCAAGAAAAATTAATAAAATCTGAAGGAACCCAAACAAACACCCGGTGTTTGTTTGGGTTAATTTAGCAATGATGACGACTAACCAAATTCGTAAAAAATTTTTAGATTTTTTTGCTTCTAAAGGGCATTCGGTTATTGAGAGTGATTCACTGGTGCCGAAAGAAGACTCGACCGTACTTTTTACGACTGCCGGAATGCAGCAATTTAAGCGGCAGTTTTTGGGGCGTATTGATGGGTATACGAAAGCGACAACCTCTCAAAAATGCTTACGCACGGATGATCTGGAAGAAGTAGGGAAAACAGATTTTCATCATACGTTTTTTGAAATGCTTGGGAATTTTTCATTTGGGGATTATTTTAAAAGGGATGCGATTGGGTGGGCGTGGGAATTTCTTACGAAAGAATTACACATTCCAATGGAAAAATTATGGGTCTCTGTTTATAAGGATGACAAAGAAGCGAAAGAGATATGGCTTAATGATATTAAAATTGAGGCATGCAAACTTGTTGAGCTTGGAGATTACAGTAATTTTTGGCCGGCTGACGCGAAAGAAAAAGGCCCTAATGGCCCTTGTGGGCCGTGTTCAGAAATTTTTTATGATTATGGAGAAAATGAGAAATGTAGTAATTCTAATTGTAATCCGGATTGTGATTGCGGACGTTTTTGTGAGATATGGAATTTAGTGTTTACACAATTTAATCGTCAGGAAGGAGGAGCTTTAGAGTCATTACCAAGTAAGAATATCGATACGGGCATGGGACTGGAACGGCTGGTCGCGGTGATGCAGGGAAAGAAGAATAATTTTAATACGGATGTCTTTGCACCTATTTTGGCAGCTGTTGAGGAATATATTGAACAAGGAAAGTACATCTTAGAGTTACGTGATAAACGTATTATTGCTGATCATATGCGGGCGATTGTTTTTGGGATTAATGACGGGGTCATCCCTTCTAATGAAGGGCGTGGTTATGTTATGAAAAAATTGATCATTGATATTACCGATATTATTTTGCAGGCTGGATTAACACAATCGACGGTTCATAAACTTGTCCCTGCCGTTGTGGAAGCGATGAAAGAACCGTATCCGGAGTTGATGGATAAAGCCAATGATATTGTCGGAATTATTTGTAAAGTTGAAGAATCTTATATTAAAGTGCGTCAGGAACGCGTTCCTGAATTTGAAGCACAAGCAAAAGATATTCAATCCTCAGAGAAGCTGGGAGATTTAATTTTTACATTTCGGGATACGTATGGACTAACTGTTTCGACAATTCAAAAGATGTTAAAGGGGCTTCATTTTTCTACAGAAGAGTTAGAAAAAGCCTGGCAGTGTTTTGATCAATTAATGAAGCGTCAACAAGAGCAGTCACGAGCATCCAGTAAGATGACAGGAGATGTTTTTACGGGAATGGCGTTGGATTTGGACATTCCTAAAACAAAATTTTTAGGTTATGAATGCGTAAAAAATACAGCTAAAGTTTCGCGTTTGTTTGTCGGTAATCAAAAAGTCGAAGAAGTTCAACAAGGGCAAACCGTGCAAGTTATTTTAGATCAAACATCTTTTTACGCGGAGTCCGGGGGACAAGTTGGAGATACAGGGAGTATAAGTTCAAGGCAGGGAAAAATTTGTATTCAGGATACGCAGAAAATAGATGCTGTTTTCATTCATCATGGCATTGTGGAAAAAGGAATTTTAAAAGTAAATGATGAGGTTGAGGTTATTGTGGATGAGGATAAGCGTTTAGCGATTATGCGGAACCATACCGCAACGCATATTCTTCAAGCGGCGTTACGAAAGGTATTAGGAGCGCATGTGAAGCAGCAAGGTTCTTTGGTTGATCAGGACAGGTTACGATTTGATTTTACACATCATAAAGCCCTTACGAAGGAACAAATTCGGGATATTGAAGATTTTGTGAATGATGCCGTATTATCCTGTGATGGGGTGACCAAAGAAGTTTTATCTATTGAAGAGGCCAGGGAGAGTGGAGCTTTGGCTTTTTTTGCCGAGAAGTATGGGGATACTGTACGGGTTGTTTCGATAGGCGATTACTCCAAAGAGTTTTGTGGCGGAACGCACCTTGATTCAACAGGACAAATTGGTTTGTTTAAGATTATCGGAGAGAGTGCCATCGCGCAAGGTATTCGACGGCTGGAAGCTAAAACAGGAACACGCGCTCTTGTGTATGTAAAAGAACAGGAACAAAAATTAGAGCACATCGCGAAAATATTAAAAGTTCCTGTTAACGAACTTGTGGAGCGTGTAAATATGCAAACAAAACGTACTAAGCAGTTAGAAAAGGAAGTTGAAAATTTGCGTTTTGCCGCTATTAAGAATTCTGTGGAAACGATCTCAGAGCAAGCAGAAACACTCGGGGAAACAAAAATTATTACGCATACGTTTAAAGATCTGGATATGGGCACTTTGCGTAAGGTCGCGGATTTATTAAAGAAAAAAGTAAATTCTTTTGTGATTGTTCTTGGGGCTTTTACTCAGGAAAACGCATCTATTTTTGTGGTGGTTTCCGACGATATGATCAAAAAAGGAATTAAGGCAAACGTACTTATTGATGAGCTTGCTCCTATGATTAATGGCAGTGGGGGTGGACGCCCTCAAATGGCGCAGGCGGGGAGTAAAGAAATGGATAAAGTGGGAGCAGCCGTTCAAAAAGCAAAAAATTTAATGATGGAGAAGATATAAAAATTATGAAAATTTTAACTCAAAAAGGACAGGCTATTCAAAATCTTTATAATCGCCTCTCAGTGACACAAAAGCAGCATGTAGAAGAAAAGGCGCGTAAAATCATTCATGATGTGCGTGTTTCCGGGGACGAAGCTGTTATTAAATATACAAGACGTTTTGATAAAGCAAAGTTAACCGCTAAGCAGCTCAAAGTTCCTGAAAGTGAAATCAGTGGAGCTTATCAAACGATTACGAGTGATTTTGTGAGTAGTTTAAAAGTGATTATTCATAATGTTTCAGCCTTTTATAAAAAACAAAATCATAAGTCGTGTCGTGTTCGAAACGCGGAAGGTGTGTTGCTTAAAGAACACGTCACCCCTTTAGAGAGCGTTGGGGTGTATATTCCGGCAGGAACCGCCCCATTAGTTTCAACCGTCTATATGACGGTCATTCCGGCAAAAGTGGCAGGGGTTAAGCGTATTGTTATTATGACGCCACCGGATAAAGATGGGCATGTGAATCCGTATATTTTAGCTGTGGCCAATTTGTTAAAGGTTAGTGAGATTTATAAAGTGGGAGGAGCTCAGGCTATCGCGGCATTGGCTTTAGGAACGAAAACTATTCCCAAAGTGGACAAGATTATTGGTCCTGGAAATATGTATGTCACCGAGGCAAAGCGCCAGTTATTTGGTTTTGTTGATATTGATATGTTGGCCGGGCCCTCGGAGTTAGCGATTATAGCTAATCGTTGTAGCAATCCGGATTATGTTGTTGCTGATCTGGAGGCTCAATTAGAACATTTGGGCGGATTAGCTATTTTAGTGACAACTTCTAAACAGCTTATTAAACAGGTGCGCAAAAAGGTTCCGAAAGGATATATTATTTATGCCAAGAATATTGATGAGGCGATTAACATTGTTAATAAAATTGCCCCGGAGCATTTGGAAATACTAATAAATAATCCCGCAACTGTTGCTAAAAAAATCAAGAATGCCGGAGCAATTTTTTTAGGGCCATACAGTCCAACCGCTTTGGGAGATTACGCGGCTGGCCCAAGTCATGTGTTACCAACGATGGGGAGCGCGCGGTTTTTTTCCGGATTAGGCACAGCGGATTTTATGAAAAAGACCCATATCATTTCTTATTCAAAGCGCGCGCTTGAAAAGATACGTCCGCACGTTGAGAAAATTGCTTCTTTAGAAGGCTTGACTAAACATTATGAATCCGTTAATGCCCGATTTAAGTGAAAGGGAATATAAATGATAGAACGTAAGGTACAATTAGAACGTAAAAGTAAAGAGACGCAAATTAAGGTAGAACTCAATATTGATGGGAAAGGCGAAACAGAAATTAAAACGCCGATCAAGATATTAGACCATATGCTGGAGCTTTTTGCTTTTCATGGTTTCTTTGATTTAAATTTAGAGGTTCAGGGAGACACGGACATTGATATCCATCATACCAATGAAGATATTGGGATTGTTCTTGGAAAAGTCTTTAAGAAGGCCCTGGATGAAAAAGAGGGAATTAAGCGATTTGGTGTTGGATTTTCACCAATGGAATCAACGCTGGGACGATCTGTTGTGGATATTAGTGGACGAGGTTATCTAAAATTACAAGTAGGCCAGCCAGGGGTTGTTGTTCCTGAGATTAAAGATCAGGAAGACTACGCCATGAAATATTTGGAACATTTTATGGAATCCTTCGCGCATAATTTAGGGGCCACGATTAATAGTGTGATTGAAAATCCGGATGAAGATTTGCATACGAATATTGAAACAGTATTTAAATCATTAGGACAGGCGTTAGATCAAGCCACTCAAATTGATCCAAGACGGGAAGGGGCGATTCCGTCAACAAAGGGAATCATTGACTAGGATTATGATTGCAATTGTTGATTATGGAATGGGGAACTTACGGAGTGTGCAGAAGGCGCTGGAGAAGGTCGGGGCGGAGACACAAATTACACAGAGTATTGAGGATATCGCTCAGGCAGATAAAATCGTTCTTCCCGGCGTCGGTGCTATGCAACCGGCCATGGATAAATTAAACGCGTTAGGGCTTATTGATGTCTTGAAAGGTTCTGTTGAGTCTAATAAACCTTTCTTAGGTATTTGTGTAGGTTTCCAGCTTCTTTTTGAAACAAGTACGGAAGGCGGTAACGTTAAAGGATTAGGATTTCTTAAAGGAAAGGTTGAGCGGTTTAATTCATTGAAGGTTCCGCATATGGGATGGAATCAACTCCACATGGAGAAGAGCGCGTGCGCGTTATTTGAGGGAGTGGATAATTTGGCGGATGTATATTTTTGTCATTCCTATTACGCGACTCCCGAGGAGCTGGATGTGATTGCGACAACAACAGATTATGGTGTAAAATTTACCTCTTCAATTCATCGACAAAATCTTTATGGTGTTCAATTTCATCCGGAAAAAAGTCAGAAGGTAGGATTAAAAATATTAGAAAATTTTGTAAAGTTTAAGGAACCTAAACAAACACCGGGTGTTTGTTTGGGTTAATTGAAATATGATTTTGTTTCCGGCAATTGATATTCAGCAAGGTAAGGTTGTTCGTCTTCTTCAGGGGAAGTTTGATGAGGTAACGGAGTATGCGGCAGACCCTTTGGTTATGGCCAGGCAATGGGTAAGTCGTGGGGCCCAATGGTTGCATGTTGTAGATTTGGATGGAGCCAAAGAAGGGAAGATTCAAAGTTGGCAGAGCATTAGAAATATTATTAAGAATATTGATGTCCCTATTCAAATGGGTGGAGGGATCAGGACGCAAGAGGATATCGAACGATTGATGGACGTGGGAGTCAAAAGGGTTGTTGTAGGGACAAAGGTTATTGAGGACCGAAGTTTTTTAAAGGGAATTTTATCACGATGGCCGGAAAATATAGCGGTAAGCCTGGATTGTTCTAATGGGTTGGTTGCGCAACGTGGATGGACATCTGTTACAGAATTACGCGGGATTGATTTTGCTAAAGAATTACAGGATTTAGGATTAAAATATATTATTTACACAGATATCGCGCGTGACGGTATGTTGACAGGGCCTAATTTTGAAAGTATTCAGGAAATTCTTGATGCTGTTGACATTTCTTTTATTGCTTCCGGAGGCATATCAAAACTGGAAGATATAAAAAAATTATGTATTTTAGAATCGCAAGGGTTGATTGGCGCGATTACGGGAAAAGCTATTTATGAAGGAACATTGAATTTAGAAGAGGCCTTAAAAGTATGCTCACAAAACGGATAATCCCTTGTTTGGATGTTAAAGATGGTCGTGTTGTTAAAGGCATCAATTTTGTCGCGTTGCGTGATGCCGGAGATCCGGTTGAAATTGCGTCTCAATATGATCAGCATAATGCCGATGAAATTGTTTTTTTGGATATTACCGCGAGTCATGAAAAACGGGGCATTATGTTGGACATTGTTCGACAGACCGCGGAAAAGATTTTTATGCCTTTAACCGTCGGCGGAGGAATTCATAGCATTGAAGATATTCGGGAATTATTAAATGCCGGGGCCGATAAAATATCGATGAATACGTCGGCTGTAAAAAATCCTGAACTTATTCGAAAGTCGGCGAATCTATTCGGCAGTCAGTGTATTGTCCTCGCCGTTGACGGAAAAAAAGTGGGAAACCATTGGGAAGTTTATACGCATGGCGGGCGTACACCGACGGGTAAAGATGTGGTCGCGTGGGCCAAACAGGCGCAGGCCTTGGGATCTGGAGAAATTCTTTTAACCAGTATGGATTTTGACGGTACCAAAAACGGGTATGATATCGCCTTAACGGAAGCGGTTTGCAATGCCGTAAATATTCCGGTTATTGCCTCCGGAGGGGCAGGGGTTCCTGAAGATTTTTATAATGTGTTTACACAGACAACAGCCGATGCCGCCCTGGCCGCGTCTGTTTTTCATTATGGTGAATATTCTATTGAAGAGGTAAAGAAATACCTTAAAGAAAAAAAAGTAGAGGTTAGAGCGTGAAAGAAACTGAGACTGTTCAAATTACTCCAGGAACATTAAAGAAATTAAAATTTAATTCTGACGGCCTTATTCCGGCGATTGTGCAGGATTGGAAAACCAAAGACATTTTGATGATGGCCTACATGAATATTGATTCATTAAAAGAGACACTCAAAGGAGGAAAGACTTGTTTTTGGTCGCGTTCCCGTAAAGAATATTGGGTGAAAGGAATGACATCCGGACATTTTCAGTTTGTTAAGGGTGTTTATTATGATTGCGACTGCGACACACTTCTTGTCAAAGTCCGCCAAGTGGGTTTTCCATGTCATACTATGAAAAAAAGTTGTTTTTATCGAAAGATTAAAAAATAAGTTGTTGAGAGTAACGTAGGGATGTGCTAGTAGTCGGCTTGATAAATTTCATATCATTTTTGAAGGCAATATTTTCTTCTATATTATAGAGATAGAACGGAATTTATCAAATGATCTGCTGGTGGTGCATTCGAAAAATTAACACAAAATGATTTCCGAAAAAGAATTTTATCAATTAGCTAAAAAAGGTAATCTCATTCCGATTTATAAGGAAATCCTCGGAGATTTAGAGACACCGGTGTCTGCATATTTTAAGATAGCCGACAAATCCAAATATTCTTTTCTTTTAGAGTCTGTAGAAGGAAAAGAAAAGGTCTCGCGTTTTTCATTTGTGGCCAGAAATCCGGAGTTGATATTTCAGACGAAGAATAATAAAGTCAAAATAACACGATTTATCAAAGGCAAAGCTTCTACAGAATCCAGGGTCATTAAAGACACCCCATTTTCTTTTATTAGAGAAATTTTAGGAAAATATCAATTTGTGAATATTCCGGGCTTGCCACGGTTCTGTGGAGGAATGGTTGGGTATGTTAGTTATGATGTAGTTCGTTTTTTTGAAAAATTGCCTGATAAAACCACAGATGATTTAAAATTACCAGATACATTAATGGTTTTGGCTAAAGATTTGGTCATTTTTGATCATTTGAATCATAAAATTAAAGCAGTTTCCTGCGCGTATGTTGACCCCAAAACTTCGCAGGTACAAAAATTGAAAGAGTATAAAAAAGCCCTTAAACAGATTGATCTTCTTATTGCTGATCTTAACCAACCGCTGTCTGTCCCAGGAAATAGGCGAAAATCTTTAAAATTATCTTCTTTAAATATGAAATCTAATTTTACGGAAGCGCAGTTTAAGGGTATTGTCAATGAAGCTAAAAAGCAGATCCGCGCGGGCGAGATTATTCAGGTGGTTCTGTCCCAAAGATTTTCAGTTGACTTACAGACAAATCCTTTTAATATATACCGGACATTAAGGGCCCTGAATCCATCTCCTTACATGTACTACCTTAATTTTGACGGCATCCAGATTATCGGAGCTTCTCCGGAACTTTTGGTGCGCTGTGAAGAAGGCATTGTTGAGACGCGCCCGATTGCGGGAACACGCCCACGTGGTAAGGATGATAAGGAAGATGATTTTCTCGCGGAGGATCTTCTCAATGACCCTAAGGAAAAGGCCGAGCATATTATGCTGGTAGATTTGGGCCGTAATGATTTAGGGCGTGTGTGTAAAAAGGGAACGGTTGAGTTGTCGGAATTTATGGGTATTGAAAAATATTCCCACGTCATGCATATTGTCAGTAATGTGAAGGGAACGTTAGATTCAAAGTATGATGATTTAGATGTGTTAAAGGCGGCTTTCCCTGCCGGAACACTTTCCGGAGCCCCTAAAATCAGGGCTATGGAAATTATTGAAGGTTTAGAGAACGTAAAGCGGGGGCCTTATGGCGGATGCATCGGTTATTTTAGTTTTTCCGGAAATTTAGATACGTGCATTACGATTCGTACGATTGTTGTCACTAAAGGAAAGGCTTATGTGCAAGCCGGAGGTGGAATCGTGGCAGATTCAAATCCAAAAACAGAATTTCAGGAAACGGTTAATAAAGCAAAAGCGCAGATTAGAGCGATTGAATTAGCGCATGGTAATATTTAAATCAAAAAGGAGAATGAAATGGAAGTAAAAATACGTTTACAGCGTGCAGGAAATAAATCGGCAAAAAGCCGTTATAATTATCGTATTGTCGCGATCAGTAAAGCCAAGGCAAGAGACTCGCGTCATTTAGAGATTCTTGGACATTATGACGCGGCCAAAAAACCGGCTACATTTGCTATTGATCAGGAAAAATTGGATAAGTGGCTAGGCCAAGGCGCGCAGATGAGTGATACGGTTAGGACATTGGTAAAGAAAAATAAAAAGAAATAATATTATCTACAAATTTTGTCATTTCCGTGAATGTTGGAATAACAGTATAGATTAGACCCCTAATTTGAATAGCAAATTTATAAAATAAGGAAACACAATATGCCTTCAGTACAAGCAGCAGTCAGTCCGTTTTCGCAATTAATTCCGTTAGTCATTATATTTTTTATTTTTTATTTTCTCGTTATTAAACCACAAAAAGTTAAACAAAAAGAACAAGAGAATTTGCGTAAGAACGTAAAGAAAAATGACAGGGTTGTGACGGCAGGTGGTATGCATGGAACGGTTGTGATGGTGAAAGATAAAACAGTGATGATTCGTGTTGATGATAATGTGAAAATCGAGATTGACAGAGAGTCGATTTCGACCGTTGAAAAAAAGAAATCCTAATTAGGGTTTGTAAATAACCGGAACACTTTAAATCGATTTTATCGACGGAGCGCGTTATTAGATATGTAGTAGCTATTTCTGTAGAAACCTTTAAAGAAGGAGTTTTTTTGTGAAAAATTTACGCAATAGATTGATAATTATTTTCGGCGTCATTTTGGCGGCGGTTTATTTTACTTTTCCTGTTAAAGATCATATTAATCTCGGTCTTGACCTTAAGGGGGGGATGCATCTTGTCCTGAAAGTGGATACGGAAAAGCTTGATGAGAACGCACGGAAGGACGCGGTGCTTCGCGCCATTGAAATTATTCGTAATCGTATTGATAGTACCGGGGCAGGGGAAACAGTTATTCAGCGTCAGGGCAAGAATGAAATTTTAGTTCAGCTTCCAGGAATTACGGACCGTGACGCGGCGATTAAATTAATCGGGCAAGTAGCCAAATTAGAATTCCGTCTTGTGAATGATGATCCTAACGCGCTTAAAGAGGCTATTTCCGGAAATACGCCCAAAGGGTATATTTTAAAAATTATTAAAAAAGAAGATGGCGAACCGATTTTATTGGAGGATAAGATCGCGCTTTCAGGAGAGAACATTTCTGACGCGCGTGTTGATTTTAATTCATCCGGATTTGGTCAGCCCTATATTTCTTTAACTTTTAACGGGCAGGGAAAAAGAGCTTTTGCCCGGCTTACAAAAGAAAACGTTGGGCGAAGGCTCGCGATTATTATTGATGGAACAGTGTTATCCGCCCCCAACATTAACGAACCAATTTTGGGGGGCAAAGGGCAGATTTCAGGGCAATTTACGTTTGAAGAAGCGTCTTCTTTGGCTTTAGCGCTTCGTTCCGGGGCCCTTCCCGCGCCTATGCACATTGAAGAAGAGCGGACGATCGGACCTTTGTTAGGGCAAGATTCTATTAATGCCGGGATTAACGCGACCATTATTGGGGGGACACTTGTGGTGGTT
>CAZIRV010000072.1:0-11542 GCA_964541845.1 uncultured Planctomycetales bacterium | reverse complement strand
CCCAAAAAGCGGGGCTCGCAAAGACACTTTCTGGTGAAAAGTACCCACAAAATCGGAATGCACCCCTATGCACTGATTATTTCTGTACAAACCTTTATTGCAAATGACCAAAAACTAAATTTTCTCCATCTGTAATTGGCCCGTGCGCTTCCCCATAAATAAACTGCTTAACAACCGGATGTTTTGTTTGACGAATTTCTTCAGGACTTCCTTCCGCAATAACCTGTCCATGATAAAACATCGCAATGGTGTCGGCGACTTTATAAGCTGAATTCATATCATGTGTTACCACAATAGAACTCACCTTTAACTTCCGGCTTAAATCCACAATGAGATTATTAATAGCGTCTGCTGTGATCGGATCAACACCTGTTGTCGGTTCATCATAAAGAATAATCCGTGGTCCCATACATAAAACACGGGCTAAACTCACTCTTTTTTTCATTCCTCCACTCAGTTGAGCCGGCATCATGTATCCTATTCCCTGAAGTCCGACTAAAGAAAGCGCGTGCTCTACCTTATCTGCAACTATTTTTTTATCCAAATGCATAAATTCATCAAGGACGAATGCCACATTTTCTGCCACACTCAATGAATCGAATAACGCCCCGCCCTGAAAAACCATCCCAATTTCCATACGAATTTTATTATACTCTTTTTCTGAAATCCCCGTAACCTCAACCCCACTAATTTTTATCGACCCTGAATCCGGCATCAAAACGCCAACAATATTTTTTAAAAGAACACTTTTCCC
Organism: uncultured Planctomycetales bacterium; assembly: GCA_964541845.1. Lineage (GTDB taxonomy): Bacteria > Omnitrophota > Gorgyraeia > Zapsychrales > Zapsychraceae > CAZIRV01. Next base: position 10,788 of record CAZIRV010000072.1, on the reverse strand, counting down.
CGCCCCTGAACGCCCAATAATAACCTTAGTCTCCCCCTTTTTTACCGTCAAATTAAGGTTATTCAAGACAATATTATTTCCAAATGATTTACATAAATCCGTGATTTCAATAATCATTTTACACATTAAACACAAAATAAAACAGCGTTGTAAAAAAACAATCCGCGACAATAATTAAAATAAACGAAATAACAACCGACGCGGTTGTAGCCTTGCCAACTCCTTCTGCTCCGCTTTTGACATTCAATCCCTGATGACACCCTACCAAAGCAATCACGGCGCCAAACACAATGGTTTTAATCAACCCTGTTATAATATCATGTGCTGTTAATGCCTGAACCACCATTGTTACATACAAAGCCGGACTTATGCTTAGTTTGTTGACACAAATAACAAAGCCTCCCAAAATACCAATTAAGTCCGCGAAAATAGTCAATAGCGGTAACATCACAATCAGGGCTAAAAAACGTGGGACGACTAAATATTTAATCGGATTAACAGCAAAAGCCTGTAGAGCGTCAACCTGTTCGGTTACCGTCATTGTTCCAATTTCTGCCGTAATGCTTGCCCCAATACGTCCGGCAACAATAAGCGCGGTTAAAACAGGAGCGAGTTCTCTTGTCAAAGAAATGGCAATAATATTTGGAATATAGATTTCAGCGGATAACTCTACCATCTGATAGGCCATCTGAAGCGTCATAATCATCCCAATAAAAAAAGCAATTAAAGCCGCGATGAAAAAACTTCCAGGGCCAACACGCTTTGCCTGGACCAAAATCCGCTCCCCTTTAAATGGCGGCATAAAACTCAAACAAAAAACTTTACTAAACAATAGAGACAATTCTCCAAAATAACAAATAAAACGAAAGACTCTATTCCCAAAATAAATAATAATAGATTGCATCAACAGTGTCCCCTAAAAGTTCAACCTCCGTTCAATTCCTAATATCCCTACTCCTTCTGATGCGTCTACCTCTTTTCCTTTTCTTAAAAAATATTTAATCTCAACCGCTTCGCCTTCACCTTTGACACGTTTAATCGTCCACTCTGAGACAGAAGCGGAATCAGTGACCAGCGGAGCCATCGTTAAATCCTTAATCTGTTGCTTAAAATGCGCTTGATCTTTTAAATTAATTGAGCCTTCCAATAAAAAACTTAATCCATCCGTCTCTGAAAGTATTGAGTTGGCAATTTGTAAGTGTGGATAAACCCCTTCGGCATTCAAATAAATGCTATCATATTTTAACTTTTTAACTCGTCCATTGAAACTCGTCAAATTCCCTTTTAAAATTGGCCTTTGTAAACTCCCGGAAACTTTAATAGTCCCGGAAACGTCCCCTTCGGATTCCATTTTTTTTCCTCTCATCCAAAACTTTAAAAAACTATCCATAGCTATATCTGATAAATCAAAAATCAAATCCAATTTGTGGGGAGCCTCAAAATCAACATATCCCTTACAAGTAATATTCCCAACGGATAATGAAGACAAATAAAACCTTTTACTCCTAATTTCAAATAAACCACTCAACTCCTCAATAGGCTTATAATCAATTAATGTGTATTGGCTTCGAACTTTTCCATAAAAATCTCCTGACTTATATTTCAGGGAACCTTCTAACTTCATCAAAATATCAAAGAGCTGTGTCTTAAGATGTCTGGTATCCAGAAAAAATTGATACCCCTTTTCAAGAGTCCCCATTATCTTAATATCTGCAGACCCTTTACCTTCTATATCCAAAACAAGGTCAAACTGATTTTGAATAAAATCAATTTGACCTTGATAAACAATCATTATTTTAGGATTCAAGGAGAAAGGGTCATTATTTTTATTTGAACCCTTAGCAAAAGAAAAATCCGATACTAATAAAATACAAATAAAAGAAAAAAAAAGAAGCTTTTTCCCTCTTTTCTTAAATAAAATACCAGATCTATTAAATAATTGCCCTGTTTTAGCTCTGCTATTCTCGTCAATCCGTCGATAAAATCGGAATTGGTTTTGGAAACTATTTAATAGATTTGATATTAAAAGCCACTTTTTCTCCATTCCTCTCAGCCTTCACCTTGCTTCCTTCTTTAATTTTTCCGGAAATAATACTCTCAGCTAAAGGATCCTCTATAAAACGTTGAATGGTTCTTTTTAAAGGCCTCGCTCCATAAACAGGATCAAAACCTTTCTCAATAAACAGTTCAATAACGTCTTTTGACAATTCCATTTCAATGTCCTTATCTTTTAATCGCTTAACAATACCTTCAATTTCAAGGTCAACAATTTTATAAAGGTCTTCTCTTGTTAAAGATTTAAATACAATAATATCATCGACACGATTAAGAAATTCCGGTTTAAATGCCCTTTTAACCTCTTCAAGAAGACACTCCTTCATATGCTCATAAGTAACCTCCTCCTTAGGGGCTATAAAACCCAAAGATCCTTGCTTTCTCAACATGTCAGCTCCGACATTTGACGTCATCAGAATAATCGTATTTCTAAAATCCACCTTACGCCCGAGACTATCTGTTAATCGTCCTTCCTCAAAAACCTGTAAAAGAAGATTAAAGACATCCTGATGTGCCTTTTCAATTTCATCTAAAAGAATAACAGAATAAGGTTTTCTCCGCACTTTCTCCGTCAACTGCCCGCCCTCTTCATAGCCCACATATCCTGGAGGCGCCCCAATAAGACGAGAAACGTTAAACTTGTCCATATACTCGGACATATCAATCTGAATCAAGGAGTCTTTGCTTCCAAACATAAAATCAGCTAACACCTGTGCTAAAAGAGTTTTTCCAACACCGGTTGGTCCCAAAAAAACAAAAGACCCAATCGGACGAAGAGGATCTTTAATGCCTGCCCGTGAACGGCGTATCGCGCGCGCAATAGCACTAATAGGTTCTTCCTGTCCAATAACAGCCCCTTTCATTTTATCTTCCATTTCAAGTAATTTTTGAGTTTCTTTTTCTTCTAATCGTACAAGAGGAACTTTTGTCCACTGAGAAACAACAAGGGCAATATCCTCATAACCCAATGTTAATGTTGCCTGATCCCGCTCCTGAGACCATTCTACTTTAAGTTTTTCCAACTTATCCTTTGTCTCACGTTCAAGGTCTCTCATATTTGCTGCTTTTTCAAAATCCTGACTTTTAATATAGGATTCTTTTTCTTGTTTAAGTTTTTCAATTTCCTCCTCTAACTCTTTTAACCCTGAAGGAACAACCATTGCTTTTAAACGCGCTCGCGCTCCGGCCTCATCCAAAATATCTACGGCTTTATCCGGAAGTGCCCGCGCGGAAATATAACGTTCTGAAAGGTGTACGGCCGCCTCTAAAGATTCATCTGAAAACTTAACACGATGGTGCGCTTCATATTTATCCCGAAGTCCTTTAAGAATTAAGATAGCCTCTTCCTGAGACGGAGGCTCAACAATAATCGTCTGAAATCGGCGCTCAAGAGCCGCGTCTTTTTCAATATATTTTCGATATTCATCTAATGTGGTCGCTCCAATACATTGAATTTCTCCACGAGCTAAAGCCGGTTTTAAAATATTAGCCGCGTCAATAGCCCCTTCAGCAGCGCCGGCACCGACAAGAGTATGTAACTCATCAATAAAAAGAATGGTCTTACCCGAGCGCTTCAATTCATCCATAATGGCTTTAATCCTCTCCTCAAACTGTCCTCGATATTTTGTTCCGGCAATCATCATGGCCAAATCAAGGACAACAATCGTTTTATCCCGTAAAATCTCCGGAACCTCACCATTAACAATATTTTGTGCCAACCCCTCAACAATAGCCGTCTTTCCAACACCTGCCTCACCAAGAAGTACTGGGTTGTTTTTTGTGCGACGACTTAAAATTTGTAAAATACGCTCGATTTCCTGTTCTCGTCCAATAACAGGGTCTAATTTTCCATCTTTAGCTAACTTATTTAAATTGCGCCCATAGGCATCAATCGCCGGCGTTTTCGTTGGGGCTTTAGCCCCTGGAGCCCCGCCCTGCTCCGCGGTAAACCCTGGAATTCCGGAGCCTAAAAGCTCCATGACCTCATTCCGAATCTTTCCTAAATCCAACCCTAAATTTAATAAAACACGGTAAGCCATCCCCTCGCCTTCTTTAACCAGACCCAAAAGAAGATGTTCTGTTCCAATATAATTATGCCCTAAAGCACGAGCCTCTTCAGCGGAAAGCTCCAATGCTTTTTTCGAACGCGGCGTAAATGGAATATCCCCTAACACCTGTGTTTGTGGTCCCGGTTGAACAAGCTTTTCAACCTCAACCCGAATAGTCTCTAAATCCAACCCCAATTTTTGTAAAACAGCCGCTGCAACGCCTTCTCCTTCTCTGACCAAACCTAATAATAAATGTTCCGTTCCAATATAATCATGGTTAAACCGCCTTGCCTCTTCTTTGGCATAGACAATTATTTTTCTGGCTCTTTCAGTAAATCTATTAAACATTATTTCCCCCCTATGGACGCCTCTTCTCATCTGTCATCCCCGAATGCTTTAATCGGGGATCCATGTTTCTCAACTGGATTCCCGCCTAAAGATTGCGGGAATGACAATTTTATTTTTTTCATTTTCTTTCATTTATTTTTTGACACTATCTGAAATTTATTCTTTCTTAGCCCCTAATTTTTCTCTAATAAGGCTCGCGCGCTTGGTATCACGCTCTGCCGCTGATAATTTTTTTCCTTCAATTTTTTGCAAATGGGCCGGTTGAATCATGATAAATAATTCATTAATAGATTTGCGGTCTATTCCTTTAATAATATCAAGATCCATTCCCAAACGTACCATGGATAATAACTCTACCGTCTCCTGACTGGAAATAATATGCGCGTTTCTTAAAATTCCAAAAGAACGAAAAATTTTATCTTCTAACATTGGCTTATTTTGTAAAAACAACGCTTGTCGGGCCTGTTCTTCTTGCTCAATGACCTGACGAATGAGTCCTGTGATGTTCTGAAGGACATCCTGCTCGCTGGCGCCCATTGAGACCTGATTGGATATCTGATAAAAATTTCCACTCGCCTGAGTGCCTTCACCATAAAAACCCCTGGACGCAAAGTTTAATTTAGAAATCGCGTTTAATACTTTATTGATTTGTTTCGTCATAACCAATGCCGGTAAATGCATCATTACAGACCCTCGCATTGCAGTTCCTGTATTCGTTGGACAAGATGTTAAATAGCCCCAATGAATAGAATAAGCAAAATTCAACTTATGAGATAATTCGTCATCAATACTATTGGCAATCTTCCATGTTTCATCAAAATTAAACCCTGACTGCATAACCTGAATCCGTAAATGATCTTCCTCATTAATCATGACGGACAATATTTCCTCTTTGGATACCACAAGGGCTTTACCCTCGGAATTAGACGCGTGATCATGACTCATAAGATGCCGTTCAATAAGAAATTGCTTTTCCACGTTGTCCAGCTCACTAATACGTAAAAAAATAGAATTTTTAAAAAAATCTATTTCATTCATAGCCGCTTGAACTATTGATAAAACTTCATTCAACCCTTTCTTCTTGGCCTTATTGGGGAAAAAATTTTGAGAAAGGTTACGTGCCAAACGAATACGCGTGGACATAACAATATTAGAGCTCTCTCCTGTTCCTTTTAACCACTGACCGGATTTATTTATAAAATCATCTGGATTCATAATAAAAATTTTTTTTCTTTATTCATTTTTCTGCTGTTCAATATCCCGAACTTTATCTCGCAACTCAGCGGCCAACTCAAAGTCTTCTACTTGAATAGCCTGCTGTAACTGACTTTTTAATTCTTGAAGCACTTTAATTTTTTCTTTTTCTGACTGTGGAATTTTAAGAGGAGTTTTTCCCAAGTGATGATTAGAACCATGTATCTTCTTTAACAAAGTCTCTAAATGGCCTTTAAAAGACTCATAACAATCTCCACACCCTAAGCGTCCAAACTTTCGAAAATCATCATATGTCATTCCACAATGAGAACACTTCAATTTAACCTTCTCAACATCCTGTACCGGTTTACCAAAATCTGATAATCCAGCAAGCAAGTCTGCTAATCCAAACTGCTGTTCCATCTGAACACTTTTTTCTCGCGCGCACCCTTCACATAAATGCATTTCCGACATTTGTTCATCAACAATTTCAGTCAAATGAACGGTTGCTTTTTTCCCCCCGCAAATATCACATTGCATGATTAATACCTCACCCCATCCTTTTTTGTGACACCTGCAAACATTTTCATAATCTTCTTTGTTACTTTTCCAGGGGTTCCATCTCCAATCGCTCGCCCATCCACCTTAACAATTGGAATAATTTCAGCGGCTGTTCCCGTTAAAAAACATTCATCTGCCGTATAAACCTCATGACGCGTAATCAAACATCCCTGCGTTTTTATTTTAGACTTTTCCGCAAGAGCTAACACAGTATCACAAGTAATCCCTTTTAATCGCCCCTGGATTGGTGTCGAAAGAACCCCTTTTTTAATAATAAAAATATTGTCTCCCGTACACTCACCAACATACCCCTGATGATCCAGCATGATGGCCTCACAATAGCCGGAATTTCCTGCTTCAATTTTGGCTAAAATATTATTCAGATAGTTTAATGTTTTTAATTGAGGATTTAAGGCCTCCGGATTATTACGCACCGTTGGCACTGTAATGATGTCCATCCCTTTGTTATAAAAATCCTTTGGATACAATGTAATTTTATCAGCGATAATAATAACACTCGCCGTACCAATACATTTTCCGGGGTCTAATCCTAAGTCTCCTTCACCTCTAGTCACAATAACACGAATATAGGCATCTTTTAATTTGTTTTTCTTTAGAGTATCAACAATCCCCTCAACCATTTGTTTCTTTGTTAGAGTAATACCTATCATTAACGTGTGTGTTGTCTCGTACAATCGGTCAATATGTTCATTCAGTTTAAATACCAACCCGTTATACGAACGAATCCCTTCAAAAGCACCGTCTCCATACAGTAGCCCATGATCAAACACTGAAATTTTAGCATCTTGCTTGTTTACAAATTTTCCATTTAAATAAATTTTCATCTGTGCCTCACTTTACACTGATTATACCAATTCTATTAACCAATTACAAAAACCTATTTTGCTTTTCTCAACGCTTTTACGAAAGTAGCACCCTTAGAATAGGACAATTATTTAATGGATTTGATACTATACTAATTTTCCATCTCTCATATGGATTTCTCGATGACATAATTTAGCAATATTCTCATCATGAGTTACAATCACAAAAGTTTGTTTATTTACTTTATTTAAACCCATTAATAAATTAATGATTTCTTCTCCACTCTGTGAATCTAAATTTCCTGTTGGCTCATCACAGAAAATAATGGCCGGCTTATTAATTAATGCCCTGGCAATAGCGACGCGCTGCTGTTCTCCTCCGGAAAGCTGGTGGGGTTTATGGGTTGCGCGGGCAGCCAAACCAACCTTCTCCAGAATCTCCATCCCCTGCGACTCGAACCGTTTAATATTTTTCTTATCTTCTTTAATCAACACGGGCAAAACCACATTTTCCAATGCTGTAAATTCCGGTAACAAGTGATAAAACTGAAATACAAATCCTATTTTTTTATTCCGAACCTTGGCTCTGGCTGAATCTCTTAAACGATAAATATCTTCGCTGCCTATTCTAACCCTCCCCTTATCCGGAGCATCAAGTCCACCAAGAATATGTAATAGTGTTGACTTTCCGGCCCCTGATGGCCCAATTATAGCAATAGTTTCTCCTTCTTTTACTTCCAAATCAATACCCCGCAAAACCTCCAAAGTGCTTCCTGTCTGAGAGTAAGATTTATGAACATTAATAGCTGTTAACACTTACTCATACCTCAAGGCTTCCACAGGTTGAAGATTAGAGGCTTTAGACGCAGGATAAATGGTTGCTAAATAGCTAATAATTAATGCTACCGCAACAATAACCCCGATATCAAAAAGCTGTAAATCAACCGGAACATGATCAATGGAGTAAATTTCCTGAGGAACTTTAACATACGTCTGCAAAATATAACATAGCCCCACACCACTCACAACACCCCAAAAAATCCCCAACAACCCAATAAATAATCCCTGTTCTGTGAAAATTTTACGAATCGAACGCTTTGGTACCCCTATAGCCTGCAAAATTCCAATATCATGAATTTTACTCGTTACCATTACAATCAGCGTACTGATAATATTAAATGAAGCCACCAGAACCATCAAGGTCAAAATAATAAATAATCCCCACTTTTCAAGAAACAAGGCTTCAAACAAGTTTCTATTAATATCAATCCAGCTTTTCACTAAAAATCCATAGCCAATACGTTCATAAATTTCATTTTTGATTTTTTTTGCCTGATAGGCGTCATCCAACTTAACGCCAATTCCTGTTGAAACGTCTGAAGGTAAATCAAAGATTTTCTGGGCTTTCGGTAGTGTGGTCAGAACAAGATTCATATCATAATCTGCCATTCCTGTTTGAAAAATTCCGGCTATCTTAAGCGTGTATTTCCATCCTTGTCCCGCGATTCCGGAACCAGGTGAAATCAGTGTAACTTCGTCTCCAAGGCTATAACCAAAATATCGTGCTAATTCTTTTCCTATAATAATGCCTTCATCTGTCAATCCTTCCAACCGGCCTTTAAGTAAATACTTATTTACCTTTGTAACTTTTTTTTCTGTCTCAGGATAAATTCCACGAATAACAAGACCCATGGCCTGCCCGGAATTTTCCAAAAAAACATTTCCTTGCACATAGGGTGAAGAAGCGACCACGCCCTGAATGGATCCAATTTGACGACGGACTTCATCAAAATTACGAATCCCCGTTTCTTTTTCGATCATAATATGAGGCGTCGTTCCAATAATTTTTTCACGTAAATTATTGCCAAACCCCGACATCACACCAATCACTACAATTAAAGCTGCCACCCCAATAGCTACTCCGGCAATTGAGATAAAATTCAAGAATGTCAAAAAACGGCCCTTACTCGCTTTTAAATACCGATAGCTAATCCAATTTTCATAACGCACTATTTTGCCTCAAATGTTTTCACCCCTCTTTATTTTTGTTCAGGTTTCATTAATGGGAACAAAATCACATCACGAATAGATGGAGAGTTTGTTAATAACATCACTAAACGATCAATCCCAATACCTAAACCCCCGGCTGGCGGCATACCATATTCAAGGGCTGCCAGAAAATCTTCATCAATGGAACGGTTACCCGTTTCCACATCATCATCTAAATCTTCCAATAAACGTACTCGCTGCTCCTGAGGATCATTGAGCTCCGAATAAGCATTGCCTACTTCCATCCCCGCGATAAAGAACTCAAATCGTTGAGAAATACAAGAATTTTCAGAATGCGTCTTCGCCAATGGACATAAAAATGTGAAATAATCTGTAAAAAATACAGGATTAATAATTTCTTCTTCTTCAAGCATATCCTCTACAACTTTCATAACTGCTGACTTTGTCAATTTATCAATTTTAAATTTTCCTGCTTTTTTAGCTTTAACCTTCTCAAGCATCGTTGAAGCATCATCTTCCGGATTGATATCAAATTTTTCTTTAACGACCCCTGCAAAAGAGCGTCGTTCCCATGGCGTTGAAAAATCAATTTCCTTATCCCCATACTTCACTTTATAGTCTCCCGTAATTTCCTTAGCCAACCCACTAATCAAATCCTCTGTCAATTTCATCATATCTTCATAATCCCCATAAGCTTGATACACTTCTAACATTGTAAACTCCGGATTATGCCTGGTTGAAACGCCTTCATTACGAAAATTTCGGTTAATCTCATAGACGCGATCAAGTCCGCCCACTAAAAGCCGTTTTAAATAAAGCTCCGGCGCGATGCGTAAAAAAACATCAATATCATACGCGTTATGATGACTGGAAAAAGGTTTTCCCCGTGCTCCACCCGCCAAAGTCTGTAGCATCGGAGTCTCCACTTCAAGAAAATTTTGCTTGTCCAAAAATGTCCGAATAGAACTAACAATTTTACTTCGCTTAATAAAAACATCGCGAACATCCTCGTTGGCAATCAGATCCACATAACGTTGCCGGTAACGAATATCCACATCTTTCAAACCATGCCATTTCTCAGGTAAAGTCATCAAAGATTTAGAAAGTAGCGTAAGTTCACTAACCCTAATCGTCTGCTGTCCCATTTTTGTATTAAATAACGTTCCTTTAACGCCAATAATATCTCCAATATCCAACACCTTCATTGCGTCCAAAGCGTTAATTTTAATTTCCTTAACCTTAATAAAAATCTGAATTTTTCCTGTTTGATCCTGAACATCCGCAAAGGAAACCTTACCGTGCGTTCGGTTAGCCACTAAACGACCAGCGACTATTACTTCTTTTTCCTCAACAAAATCTTCTAAAATACCCCCAATACGATCCGTCCACTCAAACTTCCCTCCATAAGGGGCAACGCCCTCCTGACGAAGATTTTGTAATTTTTCTAACCGAATTTTCTTTATTTCATCAACTTCCATTTATATTATTTCCTTAAATTTTTATTAATATTAATTACACGATTTTTCGATTATATAGAAAAAAATTTTAGGTGTCAACGGAAAGGATTCAAGATTGGTACTATTTATGACTGCGCTAAGAAACCAAGTAAAAATAACTTCCCTAATTTTTACACTACTTCCGAGAATAAAATTCAAAACAAACAGGGAAGTTATTTTTTCTTAATTCCTAAGTAGTGTCCCCTGAAAAATTGCTTTTGCCACTTCAACATGGCATAAGCATCAGTTTCA
>CAZIRV010000071.1:3948-11737 GCA_964541845.1 uncultured Planctomycetales bacterium | reverse complement strand
CCACGACTAAAATCGATTTTGCTTTTCTCGACGCTTTAATGAAATTGGTATTATTGTCACAATGAAACATCGCCCTAATTAATACCCCAAATTTGATCCCAGCCATTTTTCCACATTTTCTACGGACATATTTTTACGTGTAGCATAGCTTTGGACTTGGTCTTTGGTAATTTTGTCGACGTTGAAGTATTTGGATTCGGGGTGGGCGAAGATGAGACCACAGACAGAGGCGGCAGGGTTCATGGCGTAGGTTTCGGTGAGAGCAATGTTTGTGTTCTTCTCGGCATTAAGAATGGCGAAGAGGTTGATTTTTTCAGTATGATCCGGACAGGCAGGATAACCCGGGGCAGGACGGATGCCTTGGTATTGGCAGCGGATTAAGGCTTCATTGTCGAGCGATTCCTCAGGGGCATACCCCCACAGTTTTTTACGTATACGTTCATGAAGATACTCAGTGAGGGCTTCGGCCAGGCGATCAGCAAGGGCTTTGAGCATAATGCCCTGGTAGTCATCATGGTCTTGCGCGTATTGTTTGATGAGAGGCTCAATGCCCAGTCCTGTTGTGATCGCGAATGCTCCGATATAGTCTTTAATATGTGTTTCTTTCGGGGCAATAAAATCCGATAGCGCATAAAAGGGTTGATTATTCGGTTTGAGGGTTTGTTGACGGAGCGTGTGGAATATAGTTTTAACTTCAGTTCTATTATCATCCGTATAAACCTCAATGTCATCGTCAACACTGTTAGCAGGAAAAATGCCGTATACGGCTTTGGTACCAAGAAGGCTGTTGGTAATAATATCTGTTAACATCGCCTTTGCGTCATGAAACAGTTTTGTAGCTTCTTCACCCATCGCAGGGTTGCTTAAAATATTTGGATATTTTCCTTTTAACTCCCATGTTAGAAAAAGCGGGGACCAGTCAATATAATTTTTTACAACGGACAGGTCAATGGTATCAAGGGTTTTCACCCCGAGAAAAGAAGGGAGGATGATTTTTTCGGTGGAGAAGTTTATAACAGGTTTCTGTTTACGGGCATCTTCTATGGATACAAAATTTTTAGGGGCGTGACGTTTTAAATGATCTTCTCTTAACCGGGCATATTGAACATTTGTTTCTTCGATAAGTTCCGCTCGTAGTTTTGTATCCATAAGTTTACGACAGGCGCCGACACTAAGGGAAGCATCTTTAATATGAAGAGAAAGGCCGTTATAATTTGGTGTAATTTTAACAGCGGTATGATTAGGGGACGTTGTCGCGCCCCCGATAATTAACGGGATATTAAAATTTTGACGTTTCATTTCCCTGGCGACATTAGTCATTTCCTCTAATGAAGGCGTGATCAGACCGCTGAGCCCAATGATATCGACATTTTCTTTTTTAGCCGTCTCCAGGATTTTTTCACAAGGCACCATAACCCCCAAATCAATGATGTCAAAATTATTACAGGCTAAAACCACTCCTACAATATTTTTTCCAATATCATGCACATCCCCTTTGACAGTGGCCATAAGGATTTTACCTATGAAAGTTGACTTATCTCCGGAGAGTTGTTTTTCTTTTTCAATAAAAGGTTGAAGATAAGCCACGGCTTTTTTCATAACGCGCGCGCTTTTGACGACTTGAGGAAGGAACATCTTTCCCTCGCCAAAGAGTTTGCCAACGGTATTCATCCCATCCATTAAAGGGCCTTCAATGACGTCTAAAGGACGTTGGGCTGTTTTGCGGGCTTCTTCCGTGTCTTCTTCGATATATTCCACAATGCCTTTGACCATGGCATAGGCTAAGCGTTTTTTGACAGGTTCTTCACGCCATTTCAGGTTTTTTTCAGTTTTTTTACCTTTTCCCTGAAAGTTTTCCGCGAATGTAATGAGCCGCTCTGTAGAATCTTGACGTCGGTTCAATAAAACATCCTCTACGAGATTCAGGAGTTCTTTAGGAATTTCGTCATAGACTTCAATCATGCCGGCATTAACAATGCCCATATCCATTCCGGCTTTAATGGCATGATAAAGAAAAGCTGTATGCATGGCTTCACGCACAGCATTATTTCCTCGAAAAGAAAAGGAGACATTACTCACCCCGCCGGAGATTAAACAATGAGGAAGTGTTTCTTTAATGGTTCGTGTTGCTTCGATAAAGTCAACGGCATAGTTATTATGTTCTTCAATCCCAGTGGCAATGGCAAAGATGTTGGGGTCAAAGATGATGTCTTGGGGAGGAAAACCTATTTCTTCAGTCAGGATTTTATAAGCACGTGTGCAGATTTCGATTTTACGTTTTTTGGTGTCTGCTTGCCCTTCTTCATCAAATGCCATGACCACAGTGGCGGCACCATACTGTTTCAGTTTTTGAGCGTGTTCACGGAAAGGAGCTTCGCCTTCTTTTAAACTGATGGAATTAACAATGGGTTTGCCTTGAATACATTTAAGGCCTGCTTCAATGACTTCCCATTTTGAGGAATCAATCATAATCGGAACACGGGCGATATCAGGTTCTGCCGCAATAAGGTTAAGAAAACGAACCATGGCCGCTTTAGAGTCCAGCATCGCCTCATCCATATTGATATCAATAATCTGTGCGCCAGCCTCAATTTGTTGACGGGCTACAGATAAGGCCTCATCATAATTTTCCTCTAAAATCAATCTTGCAAATTTTTTAGAGCCGGTCACATTGGTGCGTTCGCCGACATTAAGGAAATTTGTTTCAGGGGTAATATTGAGGGGTTCAAGCCCACTAAAACAAGAATAAATGGGACGTTCTTTTGTTTGTCTTGGAGTAATGTCAGCAACAGCTTCCGCAATAGCTTTGATATGTTCAGGAGTGGTTCCGCAACAACCACCAACAATATTAATTAAACCGTCTTGAGCAAATTCCTTAATAAGTTTCGCCATTTCCGTAGGAGTTTGATCAAATTCTCCCAAATCATTAGGCAGTCCGGCATTGGGATAACAGCTTATGTAACAAGGAGCGAGGTGATCAAGTTCAGCAATGTAGGGACGCATTTCTTTGGTGCCCAAGGCACAATTAAATCCAATGGCGATCGGATTAGCATGGGCAACAGAGATCCAAAAGGCCTCTGTTGTTTGTCCGGAGAGGGTGCGGCCACTCGCGTCCGTGATGGTTCCGGAGATGATGAGGGGAGGATGTATGTTGACTTTGTCACAGTACGTATTAATCGCGAACAGGGCGGCCTTGGCATTAAGGGTATCAAAAATGGTTTCTACTATTAGTAAGTCAACATCGGCATCAATAAAGGCGCGAACTTGTTCTGTATAGGCAGAAACGAGTTGATCAAAATTGACCAGACGACTTCCCGGATCATTCACATCCGCGGACATTGAGGCGGTGCGGGGAGTTGGCCCAAAAGAACCGGCAACGAAACGGGGTTGATCAGGGTCTTTTTTTGTGAATTTGTCAGCTATTTTTTTGGCAATTTGAGCTCCGGCAAAACTGAGCGCATAAGCTTGATCTTCCATCTTATAATCAGCCAGACTGATAGCATTAGAGCTAAAGGTATTGGTCTCAATAATGTCCGCGCCGGATTCTAAATAGGAACAGTGAATTTCTTCAATGATGTGCGGTTGGGTGATCGATAAGATATCCCCATTATTTTTAACATCACAAGGATGATTCTTAAATTGTTCTCCTCTAAAATCTTTTTCATCTAGTTTGTATTTATGGATCTGAGACCCCATGGCCCCATCAATAATGAGGATACGTTTTTGGAGTAAAGTATTCAAAATGGGGTTTGGTGAGGGTGAGTGCATAAGAATCAAGATAAGAGAAAGAGGGGATGTTGTCAATTATTTTTAGTTTTATACACGCTTGTAAAAATAAAATTCCATGTGTACAATGCGGGCATGAAAAACAGTTTTATTTTTTTATTGATGGGAATTTTTTTGATAGGCCTTTCGGGCAATGTGAAAGCGGATATGGGGCGAAAAGAGTTTTCAAAGGAAAGAATTAGGCGATTAGTTCCTATTGCCAATGAGGAAATCAGGAAGCTTATTGAAGAGGGGAAGAGATTATTGAAAAAAAAAGAGTTTGATAAAGCCATTAAGTTGTTTACATTGGCATTAGAAGGAGTGCCGTATCATCCTGCTCCGTATTTTTTTCTGGCTAAGACCTATTTTTTGCTTGGAAAAGATCAGGAAGCCTTAGCGGTTTTAGAGAAGGCCGGAAGGACGCAAACAGATAGTAATGTCATTTTTGAATTATTATCTGAAACAGCATCACCTTTGAAAAAAGTACAGGCACCTCTAATGGGGAAGGTTTCTATCGCGCCGTTTAAGGGCAATAAGCAGGCGGCCATGAGCTTTAGTTTTGATGATGGGGCATTGAATGTTTATACAACGATTATTCCTCTTTTTGAGCAATTTGGATTTAGGGCAACGATTCCGATTAATCCGGGAATGATTACTGAGAAGGTTACGAATCCCTGGTGGGGAAGTTGGGAGCAGTGGAGAGACGCGCAATCACGCGGATTTGAAATCAGTAATCATGCGATGGAACATCATGATTTGACTAAGGTTTCAGCAGAAGAGTTGGAGTTTGATGTTAATGGGGCTTATGATCTCATCAAAGAAAAGTTAGGCGTTCCACCTTTGTCCTTCGCGTTTCCACAGGACCTGTCTGATCAGCGGACAGTAGCCAAGGTGTCTGAACGACACATTGCGGCTCGTCAACGGGATATTTTGATTCAGAGTTATGATAACGTTTTTATTCCGGTGTATGGGGGTAATAGTTTTTCTATAAAAACAGGAGAATGGATTGTTGATTTGGCCATTTTAAAGCGTTTATGGGTGATCGCAGAATGCCATTCCGTCGCGACTGAGGATATTAAAACATACAAGCCCATTACCACTGAATTTCTTGAGGCGCATCTTACGTATATTAAGGAAAATGAGGATAAAATTTGGGTGGATACATTTATTCATGTGTATTTATATCTTTTAGAAAAGAAAAGTACAAAATTGTATTGGAAGGATACTTCTTCTAATAGTGTTAAGTTCACGTTTAAGACAATATTAAATCCAAAGATTTTTTCTTTTCCATTAACAGTTGTGATTGATACTTCTCCTGTTTATCCTAAAATTGTTTCAGCCTTTCAACAAGGAACTTTAAAGGCCCTTCCTGTTAAAATTATGGGTGATAAATTGCATGTGGAAGTGGTCCCTGGTACGCCTCCGGTTGAGGTGACTTGGGAATAATGGAAAATTTTTGTAAGGAAAAATTAGGGACGGTTATAAAAAATAAATAGAAATTTTTATAGGATTATAGTATAAGAGTTTAAATATGACACTTTCAGGAAATTTTTTTGACTACTTCATTGTTTTTTGGGCGGGAGTACTGGTGAGTTTTACGCCGTGCGTCTATCCGGTCATGCCGATTACAGCTAGTTTTATTGCCGGAGTTAATACTGAAGGACGAAAGCTAATGGGATTTGTGATTTCATTAGTTTATGTTTTTGGAATGGCTCTTACCTATTGTGCGATTGGAATATTTGCCGCCTTAACAGGAAAAATTTTTGGTCAAGTTCAAAATAACCCTTTTATTTTTATTGGGGTTGCGAATATTTTAATATTTTTTGCTTTTGTATTATTGGATGTTATTAAGATTCCAAGTTTTGGCGTGTTTGTTCATCATAAAATTAAGGTAAAAAATCTTTGGACGGTTATTTTATTTGGGATGGCCTCTGGATTGGTGGTAGGGTCATGCACGGCACCTATTCTTGGGACGTTGCTTCTCTATGCGGCTTCAAAACAGAATATTTTTCACGCGGGAAGTCTTTTATTTGTGTTTTCTTATGGGGTTGGGGCCTCGCTTATTTTGGTAGGGACTTTTAGTGGGCTTTTAAGTAATCTTCCAAAATCAGGATGGTGGCTTGTTCATATTAAATGGTTTTGTGGAATTATTTTATTAATTGCGGCTGAGTATTTTTTGGTCAAAGCAGGAGGTCTGATGTTATGAAGAATTTAATTCGTGTTATATCCAGGTTAAACGGATTTTTCGCGTTAGAACGTTGTTCTACAGCATATGGAATGTTTAAATTTCGCAAATTTGGTGCATTTGGGTTTATTGTCATTTTTTTAGTGTGTCTATCCTTTAGTCCTTCCCCAGCTATGGGGCAGTTTTTTTTTATGGAGAACGAACAAGTGGGTAAACCTGCTGAAGACTTTACATTAGGGACGTTATCCGGAGGGCAAAAAAATTTTACAGAATTTCGTAATGGACAAAAGGCGATTATTGTTTTCTGGGCAACCTGGTGTCCGCATTGTCGAGCACAAACAAAAGAATTAAATAAAACGAAAGATGGGTTTGTCCAAAAAGGTATTAAATTGGTTTTAGTTGATGAGGGAGAAAAGACTTCTGTTGTCCGACAATATGTCACGAAGAACAAACTTGATTTTATAATTTTTTTAGATAAAGATTCTTCTTTAGCAGATCCGTATGGGATTGTTGGGTTACCAACATTTGTTTTTGTTGATAAAGAAGGGATTATTCGTGATGTGACCCACGGTATTCCAAAAAATTATGAAGCAATCCTGTCTTCCAAAAAAGTTGGGGTAAAGGATCAAAAGCCAAATGCAGTATCGGCGAAAGAGCTTCCTGAAAATTCGATTGTGTCTCAATTTTTTGAGAAGTTAAAAAGTTTTTTCATAAAAAAATAATGTAACCGTTTACGGCATATTCCTTTTAGGCATAAATTTAAACATAGATTTTGATTATATAGTGTGACCGTTTGAATTTCCAATTTTTGAAATGATGATTTGAGTCGATATATTAAAATAGAGAACCTGAAATCTAAAACGGTTACACTATACAAAGAACGGTTACAAAATAATTTTTGGAAATCATTGTTCCGCCAGCCATGCACCGCAATCACCATTCCAACAGGCAGAAAGAAACAGATTCAAACTATGGAACTATTTTATCAATCTGGGATCGTTTATTAGGAGCTTTTCGAGGAGACGTAGAACCAGACGAATCTAAAGGAATGCAATGGATCACAGCAATACAGCAATAAGGAGAAGGAGTGAAATACGGTGTTTTAATTTTTTTTATTTGTTTCAGCCTTTTCACAACAGCTCAAGCAGATATTCCAAAATCGCGTAATCTGGAATTTGATTATGAAGTGGTGTTTAAAAATATTCCAGAAGGAGCTTCTGAGTTAAGAGTGTGGATTCCTGTGTTACGAGAAACAGACTATCAGATGGTCAAAGAGATGAAGATTGAGCCGGCAAATTTTACAAGTATTGCTAAGGACCGTGTTTATGGAAATAAAATTCTTAATTTCACATTGAAGCAACCGTTTATTAACGAGGATTCCATTAAAGTTCATTATAAAGTGAAACGTTTAGAGTACGCTAAACCATTAAACGTTAGTGATGACGGACTTCAGTCCATTCAATCTTCGGGAGAGTTGGACGAATTTTTGGATGTAAACCGATTAGGGAAGTTGACGCCGGAGTATGAAAAAATGGCTTTGGAAATTACTAAAGACAAGGAAACTGTTTTAGAAAAAGCCCGAGCTATTTATGACCACATTTTTAAAAACGTTGTTTACAACAAGGAGCTTCCGGGATGGGGAAATGGTGATACTGCGCGGGTCTGTAGCCTTAAGGCAGGCAATTGTACGGACTTTCATTCTTTGTTTATTTCTATGGTCAGGGCCAACAATATTCCGGCAAAATTTATCATTGGAGTTCCTTTTAAGCCTAATGTGACTGAAGGGCAAGTTTCGGGTTATCATTGCTGGGCGGAATTTTACGACACCCAACGAGGATG
>CAZIRV010000071.1:0-3938 GCA_964541845.1 uncultured Planctomycetales bacterium | reverse complement strand
ATGGATCCCCGTGGACATTTCCGAGGCGTGGAAAGATAAGTCAAAATATGAATATTATTTTGGTGCTGTCGATGAAAATCGTATTGAGTTGTCTCAAGGACGGGACATTGTTCTTAACCCACGACAATCAGGGGATCCTTTAAATTATTTTGTTTACCCTTACGCAGAATTGGATGGCAAGGTTTTTAAAGGAATGGGTGTTGTGTTTAAGTTTAAAAATGTAGAAGCAAACAAAGAAGAAATAAGTCGTAGTTTAACCAAAAAATAACGTCGTAAAGGAGAAAAAAATGAAAAGAGTATTAAGATTAATTTTAGCTGTACTATTTGTTACGGGGATGACGCGGTTGTCTGTGGCCGCTGAGCATGGAGGAAAAGAATATGGTGGTAACGTGTTGTCTATGGTTAAAGAGAATGGAGGGAATGAACATGGGGGCAAGGCTGCTATGAAAGGGAGCATGAGTGAGACAAAAGAACCGGATAAAGAGGCTATTCGCAGCACGATGAGAGAATATGTTCAAGCACAGGCGGCGCGGCATGGGGGTTATTTTATTGTCAAGGATCCGGATACGGACAATATGCGAAAACTTTCTTTAACGCGTGTTCATGAACGCGTTGGAAAGACAGGAAATTATTATTACTCTTGTGCGGATTTTAAGGACGTGGATTCAGGAGAGATATTAGACCTTGATTTAGATGTCGCGGATCGGTATGGAGTCCTAAAGGTGGCAGATGTTCGCATCCATAAAGTAGGGGGTGAACCACGCTACACTTACGATGATAATGACAACCGTGTTCCATTAAAAGAAGGGACAAAAAGTTATTTAGGGGCTGAAGGAATGCCTAAGGAAATGATGATGAAGGGTAGCGGAAAAGAGCATGGTGGAAAATAATTCAAAGGATAACGCACAATTGTGATGAGTTTTGTCTTCGCAATAGATGCCAAATGCGTTTTCAGGGGAGACGGATCCGGTTCATTTAATGGAATTGGTATAAAGGAGGGGTTAGTAATGAATAAAATGAAATCAATTTTTTTATTAGTAGGGATTGCCGCTTTGTCGATTACAATATCTGTCAATGCCCAAGCGGCAGACATTTACAAAATTGACACTGCTCACTCGACCATTGGTTTTGCGGTCAAGCACATGCTGGTTTCAATGACTCGAGGAGAATTTACGGATTATGAAGGACGCATTCAATTTGATAAAGGAGACCTTTCTGTGTTCTCAGTGGACGTGGTGATTCAGGCCAAGAGCATTGACACCCGGAATGCAAAGCGTGATGCGCATCTTAAAGGAAAGGATTTTCTGGAAGTGGAAACGTACCCAACAATTACTTTTAAAAATGCAATTTTAAATAAGACGGCAGGGGGATATGATATTATAGGTGACCTGACTATGCACGGATTTACTAAGAGAGTAACCCTTCCAGTCACCATTTCCGGGCCTATCCATAGTCCTTTTGGTGGAGAAGTTCTTGGAATTGCAGGGGAAATTACTATTAATCGTCAAGATTTTGGAATCTCCTGGAATAAAGCCATGGATCAGGGCGGATTTGTCGTAGACAACAATGTTAAACTTCTTATCGAAATTGAGGCGCATAAAGAAGAGCAAAAGTAGTTTGTACTTTTTTTGTTTCAGTATATTTTTTGTGGATACTATTTAGCATACACAGGGATGTCCTAAGTCCTAAATTTGTATCGAAATGGGAAAGTTCGTGAAGGGCTCGGTCACATAATATGATCGAGCCTTTTTGTTTGGATTTAAATGGGTATTCGTGATAGTTTAAGATAATATCAATTTTTTTGTCCACATAAGAAACAGGGAGAGAATTAATGAGGTCTTTTTCGATTGAACAAATAAATAGAATTGTAAATGGGATTTTGGTGGGCAATATAGAGCAAGAGATTACCGGACTCGAACAGATCGAATCCGCAAACAAAAACCAAATTACCTTTATCGGTAATAAGAAATATTGTTCTTTTTGGGCAGGTTCTCATTCCAGCGTCGCTATTATTAATGGAGACCTGGATCTTGAGCCAGGATCGGGCAGGGCATTAATTAAAGTAAAAAATGCTGATTTGGCTATGGCGAAATTATTGGAATTGTTTCAGCCTGATTTTCCTGTGTTGGAAGATAAGATTCATCCTTCTGCAGTGGTTCATCCCAATGCAAAAATCGGGAAAGATATTAGAATAGGGGCCGGGTGCTATATTGGAAAAGATGTTATTCTTGGGGATCAAGTTACCTTGTATCCCGATGTTACCGTGTTTGATCAAACCAGCATTGGAAACGGAACAGTGATCTGGTCCGGAACGGTTATTCGGGAGCGTTCTCAGATTGGAAGTTATTGTATTTTTCATCCTAATGTAACTATTGGGGCGGATGGGTTTGGTTATCGCCCGAGTCCAGACGGAAAGGGATTGGTCAAGATTCCGCAAATAGGTAATGTGATCATTGGGAATGAAGTAGAAATTGGTTCGGGATCGTGTGTGGATCGAGGGAAGTTCAGCAGCACGATTATTGGTGATGGCTGTAAAATTGATAACCTTGTTCAAATTGCTCACAATTGTAAACTGGGACGTTGTTGTATTATGGCGGGCAATAGTGGTTTAGCAGGATCAGTCACTTTGGGTGATGGTGTTATCATTGGCGGAACAGTTTCCATTAAAGATCATTCCATGATTGGTGATGGAGCCATAATCGGAGGAGGGTCAGTCGTGATCAATGACGTCCCTGCCGGTAAACAAATGTTGGGTTATCCAGCCATGGAATACAAAAGTACAATCAAACATTGGGCAAGGGTTCGTCGTTCAGTGAAGTCTTGAATTTAAGGAATAATAATTTATGTTTTTTCATATGGTAATGCTTGAATTAAAAAGAAAGTTTTTAAAAGGCGCGCACACAGCAGAAGTTGATTTGACCGATATATGCAATCTTAGATGCCGCCATTGTTATCATTTTGACGGTAAAGATGAATTTCAAAATGGAAAGTTACCCATTGGTATTTGGCGACAGAGGTTTGACAGCCTTTATAAAAATGGCATAAGGTTCGTGCTTTTAGTCGGAGGAGAGCCTACATTACGACAAGATGTTCTTAAACTTGCCGATACAATTTTTCCTTATATTTATGTGATTACAAATGGAACGATTAAAATGCCTGGAGAGTTTCAACATACATTGTTTGTTTCTATAGACGGAAAGGAAATGACGAATGATGCTATTAGAGGAAAAGGAGTTTTTGTCAGAATTATCAAAAATTATTCCGGAGATAGGCGCGTTATTATAAATATGACGGTGAACAGGATGAATTATCAGGAATTAGAAGAGATTGTTTTAGTGGCAAAAAATAATGGTTTTCGAGGGGTCGTTTGTAATATGTATACTCCGACGTTAGGGAAAACAAATGAAATGTTTATTAATAAAGATCAAAGAAAAGTCATTATAAACGAGTTCAAACGTATAAAATCACAATACCCAAAAGACTTTTTACTTACAAATAAAATGATTGAATGGTATGCGTTTCCTGATCATAGGGGGTATTGTTATTGGGGCGATGAGGTGTTGCACTATGATGTGGAGTGGAAAACACGAAGATGTTTTGGAGATAAAGCGGATTGTTCAAACTGTGGTTGTTTGGCAGGATCTATTCAAAGTCCGCTAGCGATGATAAACCATCCAATGGAGATGTCCAGACTTCGCTACTAAAATAAATTATCAATGTGTTTGATAGAAAAATCTATTGGGAATACGTTTAGAGTGATAAATCATACCAATTCCACTAATTAGGGCCTGCGTACAAATTAACTACCGAATAATATTATGTTCTTTGAGGATAAGTTTTATAATTATCGGTGATTTATTGTTGTACAGTGCCTTAGTGTCCCCTGAAAAAGTCAATTAAGGGGTAGTTTCTCGACGAGAAGTATGCTAAAATACATA
>CAZIRV010000070.1:0-12259 GCA_964541845.1 uncultured Planctomycetales bacterium | reverse complement strand
CGGCCGCCTTCGTTCCGATTGACGTCTTAACCTCTGTAACCGCAAAGGCTTGAGTTGCGAATAAAATAAAAAATAAGGTGCCAGGCACCCAAAAGGGACACTTAATAAATTTAATAATTTGTTTAAGCGTCCCTTTTGGGTGCCTGGCACCTATACATACAAACATTTTTATTAAATTAAATATATTTCTCATGATATCCCCTCCTCAATTAGGCTGTACATGTTTTTATCCTACATAAATCATACCATGCCTTATATATAAAGTTGTCACACCCATCTCAAGAAATTGTCAAGATATTGTCAAGATATAGTGCAGAGCAGGAGTTCAGGAATTAAGGGGGACGTCCCCCCCTACCCCACCCTACTACAATTCGGGAGTTGACTTTCGGATGGGCTTTGACATATAATGCTTGTTGAATAATGGTTGCCGTTCTTTTGGGAACGGGTCGTCTAATTGATAGCGATTTCCAACTTTGCTGCGTTTATAAAGTTTTACAAATAATTGAATCGATTGAGGTCCTGAAACTCGCCTCGCGGCTTGCTTGAGACCTTTTTTTTTAACCCCTCGGAGCATTCAATTCGTTGAAGTACTTATACTTAATATCAAATTTATTAAATTATTACCAAAATCCACCTTGTTTTTTTCAACGCTTCAGTGGGAATATCAACCATAAAATAAGGCAATTATTTAATGGAATGGGTATAATTATTTTTTTTGTGTGTTTTATAAGCGGATGTGCAACTCAGCAGCCTGTTATTTCCCCTCCCCCTATTTCAGGAACACAGGAAGTATCGTTAAAATATTTATGTGAGAAGCACCATGCTTTTTGTCAGTGGGAAAGCCTTGATCAGGTGGTAACCATAAGTCTTGGTGGAGAGTTGGCAAAGGTTTTGGTTGGGAGTGACATTGTTCTTTTAGATGAGAAAACAGTATTTTTAAATAGACCTGTACAGATGCGCAACGGTGCGGTGAAAGTATCTTCTGATTTTGAAACGAAAATTTTTGGGGGGAAAGAAGCTAAAGTCCGAGCCCCTTTGAAAGGAAAGTATTTTTTAAAAAAAATTCGAAAAATTGTTATTGATGCAGGGCATGGAGGAAAAGATCCAGGCACTTTAGGGCGAGGAGGCAGTAAGGAAAAATATATTGTCATGGATATTTCTAAACGGCTCGAAAAAATTTTAAAAAAACGGGGGATTGATGTTATTATGACGCGTCGTAACGACACGTTTGTTTCTTTAAAAAAGCGTACAGAAATTGCCAGTCGTTCTAATGCGGACATTTTTGTTAGTGTTCATGCTAATTCCAGTCCTTCGCGTGGAGTGCAGGGTGTAGAGGTTTTTTCATTAAAGAATTTAAGTATTCTTGAAAAAAATGAAGAACAACGCAAAGTCAATCATAAATTATTGCTAAAATCTTTGGATGCTAAAGCGAAGTCCTCAGAGGTAGAAGATATTATTGCAGAGATGCTTTATGTTTATAAGCAAGGAGAGTCAGCCTATTTAGCAGAGAAGGTGGCGAAAAAAACGGCAAGTTTTGTTAAGGTAAAAAACAGGGGAGCCAAGCATGCCCGTTTTTATGTTTTGCGCAACACGCTCATTCCGGCTATTTTGGTAGAAGTTGGGTTTTTGTCTAATCCTCGAGAAGAGCGCCTTTTGAAAACAAAGGCCTATAGGCAAAAATTAGCTGAAGGGTTGGCAAGGAGCCTTTTGGATTATGCGCAGTAGTGATTCTATAGGAGTTTTTGATTCAGGGTTGGGAGGATTAACCGTTGTTAAGGCGTTGATACGGCAGCTTCCCAATGAGAGTATTGTTTATTTCGGAGATACGGCCCGCGTGCCCTATGGGACCAAATCACGAGAATCCATTATTAAGTTTTCTCAGGAAAATACAGAAGCCCTCTTAAAGCAGGATGTTAAGATGGTCGTGGTTGCCTGCAATTCTTCCTCAAGTTATGCTATTGAACATCTACGAAAAACTTTTTCGGTTCCAATCATCGGGGTAATTCACCCTGGGGCCCAAGAGGCTATTAACATTACCCGAAATAACAGAATAGGTGTTATTGCGACAACAGCGACAAAAAACAGTGGTTCATATGAAAAAATACTCAGGGACTATAATAATAAAGTTAGAATTTTTAGTCAGGCCTGTCCGTTATTTGTTCCTCTTGTTGAGGAAGGATGGTTTAATAAAAAAATTACGCTAGATGTTGTCCGGGAATATTTATCCCCATTAAAAAAGAAAAATGTGGACACCTTAATTTTAGGGTGCACGCACTACCCGTTGTTAAAAACGGCTATTAAGAAAATTGTTGGAAAAGATGTTAATCTTATTGATTCAGCGAAAGCTGTTGGCAGGAAGGTGAAGGGCATTTTAGAAGGACAGCAAATGCAACGAAAAGTACAAGGAGAACCAAAACACGCTTTTTTTGTGAGTGATAGGCCACAGGAATTTGAAAAAATTGCCAGAAAATTTTTAACCGTACCAGGAAAGTATAAAACTTTCCTATCGGCAATAAAAGTTGCACAAGTAGGAATTAATACCAATTCCATTAAATAAGTACTCATTTAAAAAGCTCACTTATTCGCAAAAACGTTGAGATAAGTAAAATTAAATCAGGAATTAATTAGTGGATTTGGTATAAGTAAAAAGAATCTTTCACGTAATTCTTTATTGCATAGCGATTTTCTTGAGGATACGAAAGGGTTAAAATATGTTTGAACTTTCTATTAAAAGTGACATTGCCTCGGCTCATTTTTTACGGGGCTATGAAGGAAAATGTAAAAATCTTCATGGACACACATGGAAGATTGAGGTTTTTATCAGAGGTGAAAATCCTGATGAGGTGGGCATGGTGGCAGATTTTTATATTTTAAAAAAGAAGTTGAGCGTGTTTTTAGATACGATTGATCATATTTGTTTAAATGATTTATCGTATTTTCGGGAGGTTAATCCTACAACGGAAAATATCGCGAAGTATATTTATGACTATTTTAGTAAGGATATTAAGCCTTCGCGTTTAAGTAAAGTTAAAGTTTGGGAATCAGATATCACGTGTGTAACGTATTTTGAGGAATAGGAAATTTAGGAAATCAAGAAAATGAAAAAAAAAGCAATTGTTTTGTTATCAGGAGGTTTGGATTCGACCACGATTCTCTATTACGCTAAAGAAAAGGGCTTTAATCCTTATTGTTTGATTTTTTTTTATGGGCAGCGCCATAAAAAAGAAATAAATCGAGCAAAAAAAATTGCCGCGCATGCGGGTTGTGATTATCAGGTGGTGAAAATCGCGTTGCCCTGGCAAGGATCCTCTTTGCTGGATTTTAATATTAGCCTTCCTCAAAGAAGTGAGATTAATCCAAAAGAAATTCCTTCAACCTATGTGCCGGCACGCAACATTATTTTTTTGAGTTTCGCGGCTTCCTGCGCGGAAGCGATTGGGGCTAACGCGATTTTTATTGGGGCCAATGCGATTGATTATTCCGGCTATCCCGATTGTCGACCGGATTTTTTTTTTAATTATCAAAAAGCACTTAAGAGTGGATTAAAGGCAGGAGTCCAGGGTAAAGGAATCAAAATTTATACGCCGCTTATTCATAAGACCAAGGCACAAATTATTAATATGGGGTTGAAGTTAAAGGTTCCCTATCATTTGACATGGTCATGTTATCAGGGGGGGCGAAGGCCTTGTGGAGAGTGTGAAAGTTGCCAGTTGCGTCAACGAGGGTTTAGTCAATTAAAAGTAAACGACCCATCTTAAAATTATGAGAGCACAGATTTCAGAAATTTTTCAGTCGATCCAGGGAGAGGGTAAGTACGCGGGCGTACGGCAGATATTTGTTCGTTTTTTTGGATGTAATATGCGTTGCGTATGGTGTGATACGCCACAATCTATCGGGGATACGACTAAGGGATATACATATACAGAGGAGTCTGTTGAGGAGTTGATGGAAAAAGTAGAAATATTGCAAGAGGGGGTTCAATCCGTAAGTTTAACAGGAGGGGAACCCCTCTTACAGAAGGATTTTATTAAGGCATTTTTACCGGAATTGAAAAAATTGAAATTCCCCGTTCATTTAGAAACCAATGGGATTTTTTATAAGGATCTGGAAGATATTATTGATGCCGTTGATGTTGTCGCTATGGACATTAAGTTGCCTAGTTCAACACAAGAAAAAAGCTTTTGGGTGGAGCATGAAAGATTTTTACAGCGCGCGATACAAAAAGAAACGTTTATTAAAATGGTGGTTTCTAATGAAACAGAAAAAAAAGATGTTTTAAAGGCCATTGATTTAACCGCTTCCGTTGATCCGGATGTTTTTTTTATTTTACAACCGAATTATTTAGATATTCGGCATGATATTATACAAAAATGTTTTGAGTATCAGAATGATTGTTTAACACGTCTGAAAAATGTTCGCATTATGCCACAGATGCATAAGTTTATGAAAATACGATAGATTGTATTTTCGTAGGGGGGCGATCCCTTGCGATCGTCCTGCAAGATATAAAAAAGGAACGAAAATGGCAAAAAAAAAATCATCGTATGAAGATTTACAAAAAAAAGTTCGTGTATTAAAAATGCCTGATATTGAGGTGTGGAAAAACGAATATTCGGACAGGGTTTATGAAATTCAATTAAGCATGCAGGAGTGCACATGCATTTGTCCAAAGACAGGGTTACCGGATTTTATCACATTGAATATAACGTATGCTCCTCAAAAGACATGCCTTGAATTGAAGTCTTTTAAAATGTATATTGTTTCCTTTCGTGAGGTAGGGATTTTTCATGAGCATTTGGTTAATAAAATTCTTGATGATATTGTGTTCGCGTGTAAGCCTCGTTGGGTAAAGGTCGAGGGCATTGTTAGTCCTCGGGGAGGAATTACAACAACGGTAGTTTCCAAATATAATAAAAAGAAAGGAAAATAGTATGAAACGACTGGATGGGCGTTTGTTCAATCAATTACGGAAAGTGAAGGTGACAAAAAATTATATGAAGCATGCCGAAGGGTCGTGTTTTATTGAATTCGGAGAGACCAAGGTTATTTGTACCGCTTCGGTAGAAGAGAATGTTCCGCGTTTTTTGAAAGGTAAGGGAACGGGTTGGGTGACGGCTGAATATGGGATGTTACCGCGCTCGTGTACAACACGAATGAAGCGGGATCGCGCGGCTAATTCCGGACGAACTCAGGAGATTCAGCGTCTCATCGGGCGTTCTTTACGTGGGGTTATGGATATGTCGCGGCTGGGGGAACGGACCATTAAAATTGACTGTGATGTTGTTCAAGCTGATGGCGGGACGCGAACAGCCTCGATTACAGGAGGTTTTATCGCGTTGGCGTTAGCGTTAAAGGTAATAAAGAAAAAAAAGCTTATTGAAAGTATTCCGTTAACGGATTTTGTTGCCGCTATTAGTGTTGGCATTTTTGACGGGAAACTTCTCTTAGATTTAAATTATGTTGAAGATTCCAACGCGGAAATGGATATGAATGTGGTGATGGTTGGCAAAGGTAAGTTTGTGGAAGTTCAGGGGACAGCTGAAGGAACCCCTTTTTCTAAAAAAGAAATGGATGGATTGTTAAAGTTGGCTGAAAAGGGAATTAAAGAATTGTTAGTTATTCAAAAAAAAGTAGTGGGTAATATTTAATGAAAGAGCTGGTTATTGCAACAACAAATAAAGGAAAGCTAAGAGAAATCAAGGAGCTTTTAAAAGAGCTTCCGTTAAAGATTTTTTCACTAGCAGATTATCCGGATGCCCCGGAGATTGTTGAGGATGGTAAAACCTTTCGGGCGAACGCGTTTAAAAAAGCAATGACGCTTGCGGTTTATACAAAGAAATTGACCTTGGGGGAAGATTCGGGACTGGAAGTTAAGACCTTAGGGAACGCCCCTGGAATTTATTCGGCGCGTTTTTCTGGACCAACAGCAACGGATAAAAAAAATAATTTAAAGCTATTACATTCCTTGCGTGGAATTCCTTTTGACCAGAGGCAAGCCCAGTATCGTTGTCGCGTGGCATTAGTTGAAGGAATAGAGATCATAGGCGAAGCCGAGGGGCGCTGTGGTGGGGTTATTACAACGCGGGCCAGGGGGCAGAATGGTTTCGGGTATGACCCTTATTTTTTTCTTCCACGCTATAATAAAACATTTGGGGTACTTGATCCTGAAATTAAATCCAGGATCAGTCATCGCGCGCGGGCTTTTAAGAAGATCAAAATAACTCTCCAAAAATATCTCCAACACCTTCTAAAATAAAATCGGTAGTGTTTTTGAATACCTTGGTGGGTGAAGCATTGGGGCTACAGTGAGGTTTTTCAATAGTTCCGGAACAGGTGATGCTGACGGCTCCGCGTAAAAGAAAACCGGGGTCAAAGGTTAAGTTTTCTTTTTTAGAGAAGGAGATTTTACCAACCTGGGGAACAATATCAAAATAGAGGTTTTTATTAAGGTCAACCCATCCCGCGACATTCAGGTCAAGAATCTGGCTGAACAGTTCAGCATTGTCAGTGACGGCTTTGAGTTTCTGTATAATAAAATCCGCGCGAGCATCGGTAAAAAAGGCATTGGGATAAAGTTTGATTATTCGTCCTAAATAGCCATTTGTGATCGTGAAGGATCCGTTTCCTTTCAGATCCTTAAAGGATTTGCCCGGCCCGGCAATTTTTAAAATAACAGATAAATCTCCTGCAAGATTTCTATTTTTTATTTTTTTATCTTTACGCCAAAGGCTTAAGTCGAGGTTTTCCAGCAGGAGACTTAATTTTCCCGGAATGTTTTTTTGAAGAAGGTTCGCCGAGGATATAAGGGAAAGGTTCCCCCCATAGAATTGAGTTGTGATATCAAATTTGCTGATATTATGATCTCTTTGGATAAACAAAAGGTTCACTTTTTCAAACGGATATTTGTTAATGGTTATCTTGGGGGAAGAGAGGTCAAATGTTAACTGCCAGTCACGCCACTGATGGGGTTTTCCTCGAAATAGAGCATTTCCTGAAAAAATACCCTCGAGAGGTATTTTCATAATTTTTTCTTTTAATGAAAGCGGAAGTAATGGGATAATATCGTTCAGGTTAAATGTCAGGTCTCCTTTAAAGTTTAAGTCAGGAGACTCGTCATCAAAGAAATGGACATCTCCTGTAATATTGAAGGAGGAGTGGAAGGCCTTTCCCTCAAGGGTTACAATTCTGAAGGCTTTACGCAGAAGGTTAATTTTTGTAGTGAGGTTAATTTTTTCTGATGTAAGGTCAGAGGTAAGTTTTGGTCGGGAAAAATTATCAACTTTTCCGTTAAGAGAGTAGGTTTTATTATGATATTTTCCGTTTAAATTAGTCCAGGATATTAAGTCATTCTCATAGTGAATGTCACCGGAAATATTTGTGATTTTTTCCGGAAGTTTTTCGCCGGATAGGGTCGCGGAAATTAATTTGGTATTTATTTTGATATCCGCTTTTTGAGGCTTTAGTGCCGGACCGATATAAGAGGCTTCTAAATCTGCTTGACCGGTTAAATGAACAGGGATTTTTTCAAGAAAGGGTTGAGGTACCATCTTTAAAGCCTGGGACAGGTCAATTTTTTGAGCCTTGGCTTTTAGGTTTAGCTCAGGTTTTTTAAAATTTGAGAGGGTTCCGGAAAGTTTAAAGGGTGTTTTTTGTAAAGTTAAAGCGAGTTGATCTGTTGTTATGTTGTCTGGACGAAAGGTGATATTTCCTTTAAGGTTGGAAATGGTTTTAATAAATGGAAGACCTGAAATAGTCGCGTTTTTTAAGGAGAGGGTTCCTGTATAATTTATAGGTTTTTTGGGCGATTGTTGGTAGGCGAACTTTAGACCGGGGTTTCCAAGAAACTTTTTGTTTTTATTGAAAAGAATAACAGTATTTTTTGTGTCGAGGGTGGTTTTAATATCTAAAATTTTTTTTGAGAGGGTTAAGGAAACATTTTTAGCGATAATATCTCCTTGAAAGGTGTTGTTTTTGTCCAAGTTAAAGGCTGCTTGTTTGATCCCAAACTCTCCAGTCCAATGAAAGGTGTTGGCTTTGTGAGAGAAATTCGTTGTAATATTAATATTTTTGCCGTTAAAGGTTTTATTTTGAAGCGTAAGGTTGGCTTTTGTAATCGATATTCTTCCTTGAGCGGTTATATTTTTTGTTGAGGCTGCGAATGTATCTATATCCGCGGAGATATTGCCTTCCAGAATTTTTTCCGGTGCAAGAACAAGTCGCATTTCAGAGATATTTATTTGGCCCATCCCCGAGAGATGTTTTTTATCCCAGATGAGGCGAATATTAGGGCTCTGCATATTTCCCAGAATTTTTTGTTCCGATCCGATTAATACAAGAGCGTTGCTTAGAGCGAAATCTCCGACGGCTTCAAATAGGGGTTTTTTATAAGTTATTTGGAGGTTAGAAGCGGATAAGGCTCCTTTATCAAGGCTAATGGGATTTTTTGGGAGAAAGATTTTCAGATAGTCGGCCAAGGGGATGTTAGAGAGGGAATTTTGAGTTAATAGCTTTTTTGTTGAAAGGTTATATTCTCCCTTTGATATAAAGGCTGCCTGTCGATTAGGGAGGAGTATTTCCAGATTAAATTTAACACTTTTTTCCCGTGCCCCAATGGTAGCAGAAAAGTTAATGTTTTTTATGGATTCACGAAACAGGGGTGTCGAGGTTTGATTAATATAATCAAGGGAACCATTTTCTAGAACAAGTTTTCCCAAAATGAGTTGCCAATTTTTCAAGTTATTAGAATGGTTTGTTTGTTTGATTAAATCAGAAAAGTTCCAGAGGTTATTTTCTGTTTGGATAAGATTAGCAAAAGGGGTGGATAGGATTAGTGTAGGGATAATAATTTTTTTATTTTTAAAGATGGGAGCCAGAAGAATATTAAAAGAGGCTTCATCAATATGGAGTAAGATTTTATGCGAAGCATTTTTTTGATAAACGGTTATATTTTGAAAAATAAAACCTTTGATAGGCTCAAAGTGCAGATGCCCGATAGTGACGTCACGGTTGATGGTCTCCTGAATTTTTTCAGCCAGGAATTGTTTGAATTTAATGGGAAGGAATACTCTGTTGATATAAAAAAACGCGATGGTGCCAAGCATGAGCAAGGCAAGCAACAGGAACGCTGTTTTTCGTCGAAAATGTTTCATGGTCGGTATTATACTGGTTCTTAATAAAAATTTCGCATAAAATTATAAAATTTTCATTATCCTGAATTGTTTGCAGGAAACGCAGAGCCACAGTTTCTTCAAAAATAGGAGGAGGTGTTTTAAAAGTAGTTATAAATTTTTTAGTTGCGGGGAGGGAAAGCTGTGATATACTACGTCTTTTCGGGGAGTAGCGCAGCTGGCTAGCGCACTTGCTTTGGGAGCAAGGGGTCCCGGGTTCGAATCCCGGCTCCCCGACCATTTATCCCCATTTCATTAATTCCAGAACCCAATTCTTCTTTTCTCGAGGTTTCTGTAAGAAAAGCAGTATTGAATGCATTCAGTTAAAAAATATTTTAATTAAGAGATTGGTCAAAAAAATTATTCTGCCAATCTTTAAACTGGGTTTAATTCCTCGAGGTAGTTTATTTATCCTGACCCCTAAGAAAAATATTGTTCTTTATGAAGATAAAAATTTTTTACTAAAGGATTAAAATGCGCAGAAAGAAAAAATTTAAAAAACGAATATTGCGCAAGTTTAATGCCATCAATTTAATTATTGCTATTGTTTCTGTTTTA
Source organism: uncultured Planctomycetales bacterium (assembly GCA_964541845.1). Taxonomy (GTDB): domain Bacteria; phylum Omnitrophota; class Gorgyraeia; order Zapsychrales; family Zapsychraceae; genus CAZIRV01. The sequence continues at coordinate 2,534 of CAZIRV010000070.1, read as the reverse complement.
GCCAGCTTTATGATTGTTTCTGTTAGCGGTTCCGTTCAGGAGTATCAAACCCAACAATCTTCTCGGAAAAATCTTCTTTATTCTGCCAAGCGCCTTGCCGATGCTTTTGATTTTTATAATGAAAAACGATTCGCAAAGGAATAATTGGATCCGAGCATCCAAAATAGAAAATAACAGCCTCTTAGGATATTTTTAATGCGAAAGAATCAGGTAATAAAACTTTTCTTTTTTATTTTTCTTTTGTGTGTCTCCAGGAACTCTTTTTCCAAAGATGTTACGGATGAAGCGCAGGGAATTTATAAGAGGTGCCAGGAAAGCGTTTATCAAATTCAGGTTGTGGATTTAGCAACAGGAAAGAAATCAGCTATTGGCTCCGGTTTTCGCATTAGTTCCCAGGGGCATTTGGCAACGAATTATCATGTCGTTTCCTCTGCTGTTAATAAGCCGAAGTTGTATCGCGTGGAGGTTGTTCGAGAGGACAATACGACAGAAGCATTAACTATTCAAAATATTGATGTGATTCATGATTTGGCTATTGTTAAAAGTGAATTGGTTTCAAAAAGCTACCTCCCTCTTGGAAGTTCTTCTTTACAAAAAGGAACGCGCATTTTTGCTATGGGCAATCCCCATGATTTAGGGATGACGATTATCGAGGGGACCTATAATGGATTAATGAAAAAGTCTTTGTATAAAAAAATTCTTTTTAGCGGGTCTCTTAATCCGGGAATGAGTGGCGGCCCGTCATTAAATCATGACGGGCAAGTGATCGGTGTTAATGTGGCCACCGCTGGAAATCAGCTTAGTTTTCTTGTTCCGGTGGAACATTTAAAAGAGTTGTATGCTAAAGTTATTCAAAATAAAGCAAAGCCTGAAACTCATTGGAAGGAGCAGGTCGAGGAACAGTTGGTTCAAAATCAAAATGATTATATGCATCGATTGATAGAGTCTGAGTGGGATAGCGTTCCTATCGGTGATGCCATGGTTCCCGGAGCAATTTCAGGGGTTTTTAAATGCTGGGGAGATTCTAAGGATATTAAAGAGAATCTTTACAGGTCTTCATATATGGATTGCTCGACAAATGACAGTCTGTTTTTATCTACAACATTACATACAGGACAGATTCATTATCGATATAATTGGATAAAGAGTAAGGGATTAAATCCGATTCGGTTTTATAAACTATATCAAAATTATTTTTCTTACCCGATAGCGTTTGAAAACGCGGCTAAATATGATGTGAGCAATTTTGCCTGTCATAATAGTTTTGTTAATGTCGGGGGTGAGGACTGGAAGGTTGCCCTATGCGCGCGGAATTATAAAAGATATAAGACCCTTTATGATATCAATCTTTCTATGGCGGTTGTACAGGAAAAAGATAAAGGGTTGATTGTGGATGTGGTGGCATTAGGGATAACCAAAGACAACGCGATGAAATTTGTGGAAAAATTTTTAAAGGTAATTCAATGGCAAAAATAGTTGTTGAGATATTTCATACAGGGCAAGTGCCCCAGGAGTATCGGATGTTTGATGCTCAGGAGATTCATATCGGGCGGGGATATCAAAATGATTGTATTATTACAGACCCGTTTGTTTCAGAGGAGCATTGTGTTTTATGGTGGCAAGAGGGTCAGTGGATACTGGAAGATACTCACAGTGATAATGGTGTTTATAGTCGAAGGTTACAGAAGGAAGTAGAAAAAGTCGGAATTGAACCTGGAGATGAATTTGTTATTGGGAGAACGCGTTTACGGTTTGTTGATCCTGAACAAGCCGTTGAGGCTACAAAGCTTTTAATACTCAGAAGTAAATCGCATCGTCGTTTGAGCCGCGCGGTAAACGCGTGGAGTTTGATTTGTTTAACATTATTGCTGTACGCGGTTAACATGTATTTGGAAAGTTTTGAACGTTTATCATTGAATAAACTTATGGCGATTTCTCTCTGGCAGATGGTGAGCGTGCTTATTTGGGCGAGCATTTGGTCCTTTGTCGGCAGGCTTATTAAGCATCGCACGCAATTTTGGGGACAGGTGAGTGTGACATGCTTGTTTTGGATTATGTTATTGCCTGTCAGTTACGGGATTGATACAGCAGGTTATCTTTTAAACAGTTTTATCATTCACTGGAGTATTTTCGCAGTGCTTATGAGTGCTTTATTTGCGATGTTATTAACACGAAATTTATCGATTGCCACGAACTTATCACGGGTTAAACAAATGATGATTTCCGGAACTATTTCTTTGTTGATTATTTCTATTGGAACAATATCTTATGTTGCTTTTAAGGATGAATTTAATCCTCGCCCCAATTATTATGCCCAGTTACAGCCACCTTTTTTTAAGGTTCGCCCCAGCCAACCCATCAGTTCTTTTATTGCGGAAAGCGCCGAGGTTTTTGAAACGCCTAAGGGATTGTAAATAAATCACTGTTATTAGTGTCCCCTGAAAAATTGCTTTTGCCACTTCAACATGGCTAAGCATCCGTTTCAGTGAAAAGACTCAACATCCAAACTCCTCACTTCGCTCGTCAGACAGTGG
>CAZIRV010000069.1:0-12272 GCA_964541845.1 uncultured Planctomycetales bacterium | reverse complement strand
TCGGTGCGACAGCGAATCGTTTTGTCTACACGCAGGCCGGTGAACATTTACATTAAATCTGATGGATCAAGCAATTTTACACCTGAAGAGGATAGATATCATTTGTATGTAAGTTTGGCGTGCCCTTGGGCGCATCGAACTTTAATTTTTCGAAAATTAAAGGGGCTGGAAGAAATTATTCCGATTTCTATTGTTGATCCCATTATGCTTGAGAATGGCTGGGAATTTCATGATTCCACGGGCAGTATTATTGATGGAGTCAATGGGGCGTCATATCTTTATGAAATCTATTTAAAGGCTGATTCCGGATATTACGGGAGGGTAACCGTTCCGGTACTTTGGGATAAAAAAGAAAAAACCATTGTTAATAATGAATCAGCTGAAATTATTCGTATGTTCAACAGTGAATTTAATCAACTGACGGGAAATGAGTTAGATTTTTATCCGCAGAATCTAATGAGGGAAATTGATGCAATGAATATTTTTGTTTACGGTAACATTAATAATGGCGTTTACAAGGCGGGTTTTGCGACAACACAAGAGGCCTATGAAGAAGCGGTTAATCATTTGTTTGATTCTCTGGAACGGATTGAAGATGTCCTTAAGCAAAACAAATATTTGGTGGGCAATCAATTAACCGAGGCCGATTGGAGATTTTTTACAACATTAATAAGGTTTGATGCGGTTTATGTCGGGCATTTTAAATGCAACAAAAAACGAATCGTTGATTATCCTAACATTTCAAGATATTTGAAACATCTTTACAATTATTCAGGCATTAAAGAAACCGTCAATTTTAATCATATCAAACGCCATTACTATGTAAGCCACAGAACGATTAATCCGACGAGCGTTGTTCCGGTTGGACCGGAATTAAATTTAGAGGAGACAGAATACGGATGACACAACAAGCAAAAATACACGTTAAGAACGTCAATGAACGTTGAGAAAAACAGGACTGTGTCGTATTTAAAATTTCGGTCTAAATTTAAATGGTCGATTTATACGCTTACTATGATTTTGCCAATTAATATTTTTTCTAAAAGAAATCTTTGGAATTGGCTAAATGATTCCTTTCATCAAAAATTCAAAAAGCTGACACACAATACTCATTCGGCTTCGTTTAGCTAATTTGGACAGTTATGGTTGAAATTTAAAATAAAATGTATATACTATTTTTATAGTTTGGTTGATATTACCAATCAAATTTGGAAGGAAAGTGAGGGTTCTTTACAGGAGCTACTCCGCGGTGCCGCCGCTGTTAATAAAGGTGATTTAAAATATGCCTTTATCAAGTCAGAAAACTTCCACCTATTAAAGGATTGTACAACAATAAACTACCGACAATATAAGATTCATCTTCGGAAAAAATAACGTTGTCGGTAGTTTATTGTTGAGCAATTCCTAACCATCTCCGAGCAGGGATAAGAGTGAATTACTTCATCCTTTTTTGTGATCCTTTGTTCAGAGGTATAAAAAAGGATTTTTTTATGCCTATTTTATTTTTAACAGGATTTATTTTTTTAACGTTAGTTCCTGATGCCCATGCCATGCATATTTCAGAAGGTATTCTACCCCTTAATTGGGCGCTCTTTTGGACACTTATTGCGATCCCTTTTGTATATTATGGAATTAAGCGTTTAAAGACTCAATCCAAAGAAGACATTTCTTTTAAACCTCTTGTGGGGTTAATGGCTGCGGTTGTTTTTGTGGTTTCCTGTATGCCCGTGCCCGTGCCCACCGCAGGGACGTGTTCGCATCCAGGAGGAACAGCTATTTCCGGAATACTCCTGGGTCCAACAATCAGTATTCTCATTACTGCGGTTGCTTTACTACTCCAGGCCCTTTTTTTGGCACATGGAGGTTTGACAACATGGGGCGCGGATATTGTATCCATGGGAGTTGTGGGATCTTTTGTGGGTTATGGAATATTTAAACTTTTACAAAAATGCGGTGCAAATATGCTTATTTCAGCCTTTTTTGCAGGCATTTTATCTGATTGGGCGATTTATATGACGACTTCTGTTGAATTAGCATCCGGCATTACTACCGGACAAGAATTTTTTCCTTTATTCATTAAAATTCTTATAGCTTTTATTCCAACACAACTTCCCCTAGGTATTCTCGAAGGATTCATGACAGCCGGCGTCCTCAGCCTGCTTGCCAAAAGAAGAAGTGACTTATTAATTAAATTAAAGGTAATTTAAATTATGACTATTAAAAACTATCTAAATTTTACATTATTTTTAATCGGCTTTAGCCTATTGTGTTGTTTTTCCTCGCCCGCCATGGCCAATTGGGGAGGCGTTGATGAATCTGTCGTTGAAAAATACGCGGAAGAATATGGCCGAAAAGCCTGGACCCCTTTTATTAACACAGATCAAGGGGATCTTTTATTATTCGTATTTCTCCTTGCCGGATCTATTGGTGGATTTACAGCCGGCTATTATTGGCGAATTTTGACAACGGAGAATGTGCACGGAACTCAAATTATTGACTCAAAGGCAAAAAGCCATGTGTAATTTCTATTTTACAAATAACATCGCGAAAAAAAGATTCCTTCCCAGTCTCGATATACGAATTAAACTAGTTACAATATTTTTACTGTTGTTATCTGTTTTATCCAGCAAAAACTTTTTGTTTCCGCTGGTAATTGCTTGTCTCTGCTTTTCTATTTGTAACTTTATTCGTGTTCCATTACGCGTACAACTTATACGTATCGCTCAACCCATTACTTTGGCTATCATTGTTTTTTTATTAAAACTTCTATTTTTAAAAGGGACTCCCCTATTTTCATTTCATTTTTTAGGGCTAAACATTGGTGGTTCTCAAGAAGGATTGCTTGAAGGCGCATTAATTTTTTGCAGAATTTTAGCAGGTGTTTCACTCCTTATGCTCTTAGGATTTATTGTGCCCTTTACAGAATTTATTACCGGACTCGCCTGGTTTAAAATACCAAAAACGTTTATTGAAATTAGCCTGCTGGCTTATCGATATATTTTTGTATTTTTGGAAGATGCCTCCACAATTTATTACGCCCAAAAAAATCGGTTAGGATATACAGGAATCCACAAAGGGCTTAAATCTTTTGGGACTCTGACAGGGGCATTGATACTTAAAAGTTTTGAACAAAGTCAAAAAACAACCGAGGCCATGATTTTAAGGGGATATACAGGGGAAGACATTTTTTTCAATAAAAAAATATCCTGCAACGATGACTGCTGACTTAATATTTCACATTAAAAGCCTTTTATTTAAATATCCCGATGGAACCGTCGCGCTTTCTGATATTAACATGGATATCAGGCAAGGTGAATTCATTGGCATTCTCGGAGCCAACGGCTGTGGTAAGACAACCTTATTAAAGGTAATGGATGGATTATTTAAAAAATTTGAAGGAAAAGTTCACTTAAAAAATCAAGATATTACTAAATTAACCCCTAAACAAATCTATCGGGAAATAGGTCTGGTGTTTCAAAACCCCGATGATCAATTGTTTGCGCCCACATTATTCGAAGACGTTGCTTTCGGGCCACATAACATGGGATTTGAAGACCAAGAAATCAATACCCGTGTTCTAAAATCCTTAAAAGATGTTGGGCTGGAAGGAAACGAAAATAAGCCCATACATCATTTAAGCTTCGGTCAAAAAAAGCGTGCCTGCATTGCGGGGCTATTAGCGATGGGACATACAACACTTTTACTGGATGAGCCAACGGCAGGACTTGACCCGTTAGGTGAGCACACTATGATGCGACTTTTACAACAACTCAATAAAGAAAAAAACGTCACGATTGTGATGGCGACGCATAGTGTTGACCTTATTCCTTTATTTCTAAACCGATTATATATTCTGGATAAAGGAAATCTTATTCAAAAAGGAACCCCTGAAGAAGTATTTAAACATCCGGATGAGTTAGCAACGGCAAAACTTCGATTACCTCAAGTTGCCGAATTAATTTATAAATTAAAACACCAGGACAACATGCCGTTTAAAAAACTACCTTTAACCATTGGGGAAGCACGGCAGGAAATTTTAAATTTATTCTGTAAAGATTCAGGCATGCCTGAACCCTACGAGATAAATAATACCAATTACGTTAAATAATGACCCAAACCAATTCTGATGTTTCTCGACGATTTAACGAAAAACTGAAGAATTAAATAAGAGAAATTATTTAACGTAATTGGTATAATTCTGTAGGGAATGAGCCTGCCCGTTCCGTTAATTTAAAAATATGTTAGCCAAAACATTAATGATTCAGGGAACCGCATCGGATGTGGGCAAAAGTTTATTGGTGACGGCGTTATGCCGACTATTTAAACGCCAGGGTTATCGAGTGGCTCCATTTAAAGCACAGAATATGGCGAATAATTCATTTGTAACTGCTGATGGAGGAGAAATTGGACGCGCTCAGGTTGTTCAGGCTGAAGCTTGTGGTGTTGAACCGAGTATCCATATGAATCCTGTTCTTTTAAAACCTGATTCAGACCGTAAAAGTCAGGTGGTTGTGATGGGAAAACCTGTGTGCACATTGGGGGCAAAGGAATATCAGGAGTATAAAAAAAATTTAAAACCTGTGGTCGATGAAGCTTTGCAGACATTGCGTGAAAACTTTGACCTCGTCATTATTGAAGGGGCTGGAAGCGCGGCTGAGATAAATATGAAAGAACATGATTTAGTCAATATGAACCTTGCCAAAAGCATTGATAGTCCGGTTATTTTAGTAGGGGATATTGATAAAGGAGGGGTATTCGCGCAAATTGTGGGAACCTTTGAACTGTTTGATGCCAAAGAAAAGGAATTAACCGTTGCTTTTGTGATTAATAAATTCCGGGGAGATAAAAATATTTTAGCCCCTGGAATTGAATGGATTGAAAACCGTATCGCACGAAGATCACTTGGCGTCTTACCCCTAATTAAAAATTTGAATATTGAGCAGGAAGATTCTGTTTATCTCGATCAAGCCTTAACTGACAGCACCCCAAACAGGGCATTTAAAAAAGACCATCTACTCATTCACGTTATCAGACTTCCGCGCATTTCTAATTTTACTGATTTTGAAATTCTGGCAAAGGAAAAAAATGTTTATCTGGAATATAGGGATAAACCTGATCGAAACTGTTTCCCTGATTTACTCATTATTCCGGGAACAAAAAATACTATGGATGATTTAAAATTTTTAAATAATTCCGGGCTAACCGAACATATTCAACGTTGCGCGAAAGCTGGTGTTTTTATTTTAGGTATTTGTGGGGGGTATCAAATATTAGGACAAAAATTAATGGATCCTGATGGTATCGACTTAACGCAAAAGCAGCGGCAGGGCTTAGGGTTGCTTCCGATCAAAACCACTTTTATGAAAGAAAAAATGACAGCGCGGATCAAAGCGGTTCATATAGAAAGCCAATGCGTCCTTGAAGGCTATGAGATTCATGCAGGAATTACTGAGATTTTAAAAAAAATACCACCGGCATTTAAAATTACAGAGAAACAAAGTCTCCCTGTAAAAAATTTTGATGGTATTTGTATGGATAATGTGATGGGAACCTATATTCACGGACTATTTGATTCTGAAAAATTTCGACATTATTTTTTAAATAAGATTCGAAAACGGGTTGGATTGGGAGAACTCAACATTAATACAGTTCAAAACTCAAATGAACAGAGAGATGCCTATGATCATTTGGCTGATGAAGTGGGGAAAAATATTGACTTAAATCTTTTAGAGGAAATTTTAATGACGCAATGCGTATGACAATACCAAAAATTATTATTGCGGGCACACATAGTGGGGCTGGAAAGACCTCTGTGTCCTTGGCGATTATGGCAGGATTAACACAAGCTGGATACAACGTGCAACCCTATAAAGTTGGCCCCGACTACATTGATCCGGGCTACCATCAAATTGCCACAGGAAAACCTTCCCATAATCTGGATAGCTGGATACTGGGACATGAAACCGTCCAATGGTTGTTTGAGACAACTTCAACACGTTGTGATATTGCGGTTATCGAGGGTGTTATGGGACTCTATGATGGTTTCAGCAGCACGCGGGATGATGGTAGCTCCGCACAAATTGCTAAACTTTTAAAAGCACCCGTTATCTTGGTAGTTGATGCCAAAGGCATGGCCCGTTCAGTTTCCGCAATCATTAAAGGATACCAAACCCTGGATCCAGAGGTTAATATCTGTGGTGTAATCCTTAATCGAATTGCCAGCGAACATCACGCGCACACCCTTAAAGAATCCATTAAATTTTATAATAAAATCCCTGTTCTCGGTATTGTTTTAAAAAATGAAAAAATTGCTATTCCTGAACGCCATTTAGGTTTAAAAACAGCTTCGGAGAATATGGAGTTTAATACCTGTCTTGAAAATTTATTAGAAAATACAATTTCAAATAAAAATAAAAACCTTGGGATAAATTTAAAAAACATTTTACGATGTGCGCGTGATCACTCCAACAATCTTGATCAGCTCGATTTAGATAAACTTGAACATTTAAAATATTTAAATGGACTCAAAAAAACTCCCTATAAAAAAAAAATTCGAATTGCCTATGCCAAAGACAAGGCTTTTCAATTTTATTATCAAGCAAATCTGGATTACTTAGAGGCCTGTGGAGCAGAACTCATCCCTTTTAGTCCTCTTGAAGATCAACAATTGCCTGAGAATATTGGTGGGCTTTATTTTGGAGGTGGATTTCCGGAAATGTATGCCAAACACATTGAAAAAAACAAAGGCTTACGTTATGCTATTAAAAAAATTATCAAAACAGGCATCCCCACCTACGCGGAATGTGGTGGGTTGATCTATTTGACAGAAGGGATATACCATTGGGACCGGCGTTTTTCTGACATGGTTGGAGTGATTCCCGGAAAAATCATCATGACAAAACATCTACAAAATTTTGGATATTGTGAAAACACAATACTTAAAAATACTTTCTTAGATAAAGAGGGGGAAACTTTTAGAGGGCATGAGTTCCATTATTCTCAATGGGATGGTGCAGGGGGAGAACCCTATCATCGGGTTGAAAAAAAAAGGAGAAAACAAGCCCGTAAAGAAGGGTTTGCCCATAACAACATTGTGGCGAGTTATGTCCATTGCCATTTTCTGGCCTATCCGAAAAGGGCTGTAAATTTTATAACCAGTGCGCGCAACTGGCTTAGGAATCGTTCAAAAACAACCTCGACAATCATGAAATAGGTGTTGTCGGGTTTAAGATATATAGTGTCCCCTGAAAAATTGCTTTTAGAACGGCTTCATGGCTTATCAGTTTCAGGGCAAAGACGCTTTAAACATCCACTGTCTGACGAGCGAAGTGAGGAGTTTGGATGTTGAGTCTTTTCACTGAAACTGATGTTTATGCCATGTTGAAGTGGCAAAAGTAATTTTTCAGGGGACACTATATAGTTGTCGAGGTTATTTTTGAGGCGATCCTTAGAACTCAAACAAAAATATTTTGCTAAAATTTCAAAAAGGAATAGACACTATTATGAGTAAGAACATCGTCCTTGTCGTTGGGCATGGAAGCCGTGTCCAAAGATCTAATGCGGATTTTGAAAATTTTATTAGAGAGTTTCAAAAACGCATTCCAGAGCGTGATGTGAAGATTTCCTACGTCGAGTTGGCTCAGCCAAATTTTAAAAACGCGTTAGAACAGGCCTCTTCAGAGTCCGAAAAAATAACCGTTTTACCTTTATTTTTACTTACCGCCGGGCACATTAAACATGATATTATTAATGCTGTTGAATCCGCGCGTCAAAAATTCCCAGAAGTAAAATTTAGGGTTGCGTCAGCTTTAGGAGTGCATGATAATATGGCACAAGTCGTTCATAAAAGGCTCAAAGAATCGGCTGTCATGCTTCCCAAAAAAAACCTGAAGACAAGCGTTTTGATGATAGGACGAGGTTCTAGTGATCCCGATGCTAACAGTGATTTCTGTAAAATTGTCCGTCTTGTTGAAGAAACCATGTCTTACAATCGCATCGCCTATTGCTTTATTGCCGTGGTTCGTCCTAAAATAGAAGAAGTCTTGAAACGCTTAATTCAGGAAAAACCCGATGCCGTCCTCATCCAACCTTATCTTATATTCCCGGGCCTTTTATTTGAACGTCTTACGGCTTTAGTAAAGCAATATGCGCAAGCCCATCCTGATATTTCTTTTCAATTAGCATCAACATTAGGTGAGGATGAATTTATTTTTGATGTCTTTGAAAAACGTTTACTAGACGCGAAAGTTGCGCAAGAGAAGGCCCTTTGTGAATCCTGTGGAGGCCTTTTACGTGGTTAAGCCTCCAGAACGCGACAAGAAAGGAAGCCGGACAGGATTTACAACAGGAGCCTGCGCGGCCGCGGCTGCTAAGGCGGCAACACGATTATTGCTGACCAATAAAAATGTAAAAAATATTGAATCAAAATTACCTAATCAAACAAAAGTAACGTTCATATTAAACCGTTGTGAACGCATTAATAAAACAGAGGCTGTTGCCAGTATTATTAAAGATGCCGGTGATGATCCGGATTGTACGCATGGAGCAAAAATAACCACAACGGTTTTGTTGTCAAAAGAAAAAGGAATTGAACTCATTAACGGTGTTGGCGTTGGAACGATTACAAAACCAGGATTAGGCATTGAAGTAGGGATGCCATCCATCACCAATGGCCCACGAAAAAATATTACAGAAATGATTTTGGAAGAGTTGGCCTCAAACAAAAAATATCAGGGAGCAAAAGTCACTATCAGCGTTCCCGGTGGAGAAGAATTGTCAAAACAAACCATCAATGCCAGACTTGGCATTATGGGAGGCATTTCTATTTTAGGAACAACCGGTATTGTCCGTCCTTATTCAACAAGCGCGTTTAAAGCAAGTGTTGTCCAGGAAATTGGTGTCGCGCACGCACAGGGATTACGGGAAGTGATCCTAACCACAGGAGGCAAATCCGAAAAATTTGCTATAAAACATTTTCCAAAATTCAAAGAAGAAGCCTTTATTCAGGTAGGAGATTTTATTGGCGTTGGATTAAAAACCGCAGCCAAAAATAAAATGAAAAAAGCACATATTGTTGGGATGATTGGAAAGTTATCTAAAATGGCAGATGGAAAAATGCAAACGCACGTAGCCGGCTCTAAAGTCAACATGACATTACTTGCCAATCTTGCCCAAAAAGCAGGCGCCTCAAAAAATTTATGTGAAAAAATAAAAAAAGCCAATACCGCGCGGCACGCGTTAGAGTTAGCTGAAACTAAAAATATCGTCAATATCACGAATCTCGTTTGTCGAGAAGTGTGCAAAATTACCGAAACACACGTCCATAACACGTTAAAAGTTCATACCTATTTATTTAATTTTGATGGCCATGTATTAGCCCAGTACCCATAAACATACACCAAACAAACACCGGGTGTTTGTTTATGGTTTAAAGGGAGGGAAAATGAATCATACTCAAGGGGGAAAACAAAATGAAAACGACATGCGGCAAATGACGTCTTTAGGCCATCAAATTGAAAATAATAGTTTTGCCATTATAGATAAAGAGGCAGGAGAACATACATTTACTGCTGATCAATGGGAAGTGGTGCGGCGTGTTATTCACGCGACCGCAGACTTTGAGTTCAAAAATATCATACGCTTCACCGATAATGCTGTCGAAGCAGGTGTCAAAACTTTAGTTGGTGGCGGCAATATTATTGTGGATGTCAAAATGATTTCCGCTGGATTAAATCAGAGTCGGCTCAATTTCTATGGATGCAAGGTTCATTCCTTTATTTCCGATGAAGATGTGATCGCGGAGGCTAAAGAAAAAGGTTCAACGCGCGCAATTGGTGCTATGCAAAAAGCCAAAAATTTAAATTTATTAGAGGACGCGGTTGTTGCCATTGGAAACGCGCCAACGGCATTAATAGAATTGGCCCGTATGATTCGAGAAGAAGGCGTTAAGCCCGCATTAATTATTGGTGTTCCTGTTGGATTTGTTTCCGCGATAGAGTCCAAAAAAAAAATAATGCCTCTGGACATCCCATCGATTATCAGCCAGGGACGCAAGGGAGGGACAACGATCGCTGTCGCCGTTATTCATGCATTATTACTATTATCAAAAAAAGAAGCGTCATGAATCAAAAATTATCAGACCAAAATAGGACTAAAAATATTCAAACCAAGGCTATTACCATTGTTGGCATGAGTGATGATGGCTGCCTCAGTCTTACCGCGCGTGCCGTTAACGCCGTTTTAAACGCTCAAATACTTATCGGTGGTGAGCGTCATTTAGAATTCTTTCCACAATTTGAGGGGGAAAAAATTCCCATTAAAGGAAAACTTTCAAAATTAATACAGCATATTGAGGCTTTAAGCCATGAGAATAATGTCGTGGTGATAGCCTCCGGAGATCCTTTATTTTACGGTATAGGCGGTCTCATTGTAAAAAAACTGGGTTTGGATTTAGTAGAAATTGTCCCTCATCCCGGTTCTATCCAACTTGCCTTTTCCCGTTTAGGACTAAAATGGAATGATGCCAAAATCATCAGCTTCCATGCCCGACCCATTAAAGGTTTTATTACCAAAATACAAAATCATGAAAAAATAGGTATCTTAACGGACTCTCAAAATACCCCTCAAAAAATTGCGCAGCATATGTTGCACTACAAAGAAGAACAATGGCAAGCCTATGTCTGCGAACATTTAGGCGGTGTTGATGAAAATATCCAGAAACTGAGCATCAAAGAACTGGCACAATCTGATGATATCAAAGATTTAAACGTCCTTATCTTAATTCGAGATCAAGAGAATTTTCAAATTCCTGCAACCATTGGATTTATTGATGAAAAAAAATTTGAAAAATGTATTCCCCAAAAAAGATTAATCACAAAAAAAGACATCCGTCTTCTTTCACTAGGATATATGAACCTAAAACCGAACGCCATTGTATGGGACATCGGAACAGCCTCCGGATCCGTGGCGATTGAAGCCGCTAAACTCTGCCCGGAAGGCTTTGTGTATGCCATTGAAACCAATAAAGAATGCATTTCAATTTGTAAAGAAAATGTGATTGCGCATAAAGTAGATAATGTTGAAGTCATTGCCGGCAAAGCCCCTGAGGCCTTAGAAGGATTGCCTGCACCGGATGCGGTATTCGTGGGAGGCAGCAAGGGAAACATGAAAGGGATTATTGAAACTAGCTTAAAGGCCTTGTCTGAAGGAGGACGCCTCGTTATTACTGCCATTACACTTGAAACAATCCAGGAGACCTATCAATACTTTAAAAATGCCGGAATTAAAGCAGAAATAACACAGGTGAATATTTCCAAAGCCGTCCCGTTAGCGCACTATCATCGATACGAAGCGATGAATCCAATCCATATCTTTTGTGCAATAAAGATAACCAATGAGGAGTCAATATGAGTTTAGGAAAGTTATATGGCGTAAGTTTAGGGCCAGGCGCAGAGGATCTGATGACGATTCGCGCGTTCAATTGTTTAAAAACCGTTGATTGCATCGCAATTCCACGTAAAGATGAAGAAACACCCTCCGTGGCATGGATGACAGCCGAGAACATCATAGGAGAAGTCGAAGGACAGGAAAAATTATTTCTTGATTTTCCAATGACGAAAAATCCTGAGACCTTAAAACCTGCCTGGGACATAGCATTTAAGGAAATTAGACAGCGTCTGATGGCTGGCCAGGATGTGGCGTTTATTACCGTGGGCGATGCCTTTATTTACAGCACCTTTATTTATTTATACAATCACGCGCGAAAAATCTGGCCTGACGTCGAAATCGAAGTCATCCCCGGGGTATCATCGATTACTGCCGTTCCAACCGTGGCGGGAATTCCTGTCGCTGACGGACAACAGCGCGTAGCCATAATTCCTGCTTCCTATAATATTGAGGACTTACGAACCATATTTAAAATGTTCGACACCGTAATTTTAATGAAAGTCTCCAATGTTATAAATCAAATTGTGGAAGCCCTTGAGGCGGAGAATTTAATCGATCATGCGGTCTATGTCGCCAAGGCCACCATGGATGGAGAAAAAATTGTTAGAGATTTGCGAACAATCAAAGAAAAGCGCTGTATCTATTTCTCCATGGTTATTGTCTCACGTAATGACCGGGCTGGGATTCTGGAAGGAAATGAGACAAAAATTCTAGATGAGGTTGGTGTTTGATGGGGACACTCAAACGCAAACCCTGGGCGGTTTATGCCATCACGAAACATGGGTTAGATATTGGCCGCACACTGATTAAAAACCTTAATGACGCGA
>CAZIRV010000068.1:0-12380 GCA_964541845.1 uncultured Planctomycetales bacterium | reverse complement strand
GTGCTGAAAACCCACATTGTGGAAAATCTTCCTTACCTTTCATATACAAAAATACTTTATTACCTTTCACATTTTCTTCAATTTTTTCTTTTATTACCTCATCCATTTAAAATCTCCTTCATCTGAACCATAAACAAACACCGGGTGTTTGTTTATGGTTATCTCCTTAAATGTTATACTGATTTTTTACTTCACCCCATTGTTGGAGTAAGTGTTTTTAGGCCTAACGCCTTGACACCGCCAGCAAAGGCTTCCAAATGTTGACCGTCCATTGAGGATCCAAGACGTGCGCGGTTGAATCCTGCACAATATTTTCAATAGTATGTTTTATTTCTTCTAATGTCATTTCTTAATCCTTTACTGTCCACAAATCAACTCCCGGAGTTCTTAAGTTAACCTCTTAAATTTAACTCCGGGAGTTAATTTATTTAAACTGTTTTCCTGAAATAGTGAATAATATCCTCTGATTCATACATGGGCTTGCCATCTATCAAAAGACAAGGAACTTGTCCTTTTCCACCGATCTTTATTAATTTCTGACGTAAACTCTCATCGGAAATATTTTTTAAGGCAAGTGAAATTTTATTTTGTTTTGCAAAGTATAATACTTTCAAACAAAATGGACAGGTTGGTCGATAATATAAAGTTAATTCTTGCATAATTCCTCCACAAATTCGATCATTTTGTTTTCCAACTGTAAATTATAAAGATTATTCATTTCCTGTAAACATGTCGGAGATGTCACATTAACCTCAATCAAATAATCCCCCATTATGTCAATACCAACAAAATAAAGTCCTAGTCTCTGTAATTCCGGTTTTAATATGTTAATAATCTCATATTCTCTTTGAGTGATTTCTGTTTTTTCCGGTTTTCCCCCTGAAAAAAAATTATTCCGATGATCATCTTGACCATGCACACGCAAAACAGCCCCTAACGGCTCACCATTGAGTAACAAAATTCTTTTATCACCGTTTCGTGATTCCGGAACAAACTTTTGTAAAATAATATCATACATCCCCTGTTGTGTTAAAATTTCAAGGATGACATTAATATTGACATCGCCTTCTTTAATATAAAAAATTGATTTTCCTCCATGTCCATCTGTTGGCTTAGCAACAATTTCTTTCTCTTTCGCGATAAAATCCATCATATCCTGAGTGTTGCGTCCGATAAGTGTTGGAGGAATAAGAGAGGTGAATTGTGAGACCCACACCTTTTCATTAACCGTCCGAATTCCTGATGGGGCATTGATAATTTTAATGCGTTTCGGCAATAAATCCAGAAGCCATGTATTTAAAAGATAGTTTCTATCAAAAGGAGGGTCTGTTCGGATAAAAAGAGCGTCAACATCACCTTCTGATAAAACTTCTGATCCTTGTTTGAGAAAAGGTTGATCTTTATTCTGTCGTGGCGTAATTTTTGTTACATGAAAAAACGAAGCCCCATTCCTGCGTGTAATACCCCCGGAAGGAAGAAAGAAAATTCTATGCCCTTTACGTTGCGCCCCTAACATAAGGATAAAGGAAGTATCCTTTTCCATACGGACTGTCTCTAAGGGATCCACTAAAAATATGAAATTCATTCTATTTATTTGCTTCTAGATTTTTAATCTCACGGTGAGCGGCAATCGCGGCTATCCGGGCGAGAATCCGATAAACATCAAAAATATTAATGTCATGATGCACACCACAATCCCCATATTTACTCAAATGCGGACACATTTTTTTAAACACCATTCCTTGCGCGTTTAAATTATCCCGTTGACCTTTTCCGGAGTGAGAACGATAAAACCCACCGACTAAATTATTTTCAATTTGATAAATGCACACTTCACTGACTTCTTGATCAATATTGTAGATAGTTGGAATTCCTTCCTGCAATAAATACCGATGAATAATCCGGGAACTCTTGCCTTTATACAATTTATTTCGATTTTTACGGTTAAGGGTTAAAATTTCTTCAGGATTCTCAATAGCCATGACACCCATTCCATAAGTTCCGGAATCCGACTTTAAAACAATGTAGGGTTTTTCTTCGATATGATGTTCCTTATATTTAGCTTCAATATTTTGAAAAAGAAGAGAGGCCTCTTCAAACAGCCTTCTCCTATGTCCTTCCTCATTAATATTAATTTCCTCAACAACCGAATATAAAGATGAAAAAAACCATGGATCAACATCTAAAATTTTTGCAAATTCATCCATTAAATCCGCGGTATGTCCAAAATGACGTGATTTAGAACGAGAGTGCCAACCCGCTTGAATCGAGGGATAAACGGGCACACGAGAATTTTTAAGGACCTCAGGAATCCCTGTGGTTAAATCATTATTAAGAATAATTAAATCGAAATGCTCAAAACCTGCTTCATAGTCTTTAAGAATTTTTTGAAAACAATAAATTTTCACAGGGTATCCTGTCGCTGTTTCTAACTCAATATAATTCATATTTTCACAAAAGGAAGGTTGAATAGTTAAAAAAGTCGCAATCTTTACACTAAATCCTGCCTGCTCAATAATCTGCTGTAAAATGCGTACATTTTCCAAATACCATGCATTACGGGTATGCTCTTCGGCAACAATTAAGATATCTTTTCCATTAGGAACGCGTTTTTTAATTGCTTCCCGAATAAATGCCGCAGAATCTTCAAGCCCATGCTCACATAAATTATTAAATCCCGCGGGAAAAACATTCGTATCGACTACAGCCGCTTTAAACCCGGCATTACGAATATCCACCGAAGAATAAAGAGGAAGCTCTTCCGTTTTTTCATAGCTGCTCAGCCACTGATGGATAGTTTCCTGCTTAGCACGAATTTTTTCAATTAATTCGACTATTTTGGCATTCATGACAGTCATAAAAATAAGCTCCTTTTCGACTTATTGATCCATTATGCATAAAATACTCTATTTGTCGATCATTTAATGATTTCCTTACAGAATTTTTGGCACGTTCAAATCCTATAGATCAAAAATATCCCTTACGCCAACTCGAAAGAGATAATATTAGCCTTTTGAACTAAAAGGATTTACCACTCGAATCCCATCATAATCCTGACTCGCATTAAAATCTTCACTCCAGATAATATCGGCTCCGGATTTTTTAGCTGCGGCTAAAATCAAAGCATCCCAAAAAGAAATCTTCCAACGGTTTTGCAATGCAATACCTACCATTAAAAGCATATAATCATTATTAATAACATTCCATTTAGAATAAAGGTGAAGAATCTTCTGCGCATTTTCTGACGAAATTTTCTTACGCAAAAAATTAACATAGCATTCCTGTAACACTTGGATACTGATAGAAGGGGGTCTTTCTTGATACCATAAACCTTGTAATTTTTCTTTGGCGACACAATGTTTTTCAGCAGCATCATAATCATAAGAATAGATAATAATATTTGAATCAATAAAAATATGCTTAGCGTTCATAAATTTCATCCCGTGTAAGGGGTTTGCCCCCGAGTGAAAATCCTTCTTCCATGATTTTTAATGCCTCTGTACGCGCTTTTGCATATTCTTTATTTTGAGTAGTGTTCTTAACAATTAATTTGGCAACCCATTTGGACAAAGAACAATCTTCCTCAAGTGCAAAAAATTTTGCCTTTCGAAGAATTTTTTCATCAATGCTTACTGTAATATTTTTATTCATTTTTTTCACCTCCACAATTAAAGTGTAGCACAGACTTTGTGAAAAAGTGTAAATTTTCTAATCAAACAGAAGATTTTTAATTTATTTTTTTGATACAACCCGCTGTACAATCACGCTTCCAATAGCATCTCCGTTAACGTTAACCATGGTGCGAACAGCATCAAGGAAGCGATCGATGGGGAGAAGGATAGCGATGGCTTCGGCGGGGAGGCCCACGGATTGCAGAACCATAACCATAGTGACCATGCCGGCGCTTGGGATTCCCGGGGCGCCGATGGCAGCGATGATTGCGGTAAAGAAAACAATGAGCTGTTGAATGACATTTAAATCAATGCCCATGATATTGGCAATAAACAAAGCAGCTACAGCTTCGTAGAGGGCGGTGCCATCCATATTGATGGTGGCGCCTAACGGTAAAACAAATCCGGCTACATCTTTATCCACTTTTAAATTCTCTTCAACACAACGCATAGTAACGGGTAATGTGGCAGAGCTGGAACTTGTAGAAAAAGCAGTGATTAAAGCTTCTTTAATTCCTGAAAAATATTTTAAAGGAGAATGCTTACCAGCAATGACTAAAAGTGATGGAAGAACAACAAATCCATGGAATAGTGTTGCCCCAATAACAACTACCATAAATTTCCCTAAAGCGGCTATAAGACTGGCATCTTGTGTCGCAATTAATTTTGCTAAAAGTGCGGCGATGCCAATAGGCGCCAAAAGCATAATCCAACTTACCATCATCATGATTAATTCAAAAAATTCATTTAGTAAATTTAAGATATTTTTGGCTTTTTTGTCGCCGGCAACGACCAACGCGATGCCTAAAAAAAGAGCAAATATTACAGTTGAAAGAACTTCTCCATTAGCCATTGCATAAAATGGATTTAAAAATAAATGGGATATAAAATTTCTAAAAAATTCTGATAAAGTCATGCCTTCAAGATTAAAAGTTGCCATGCTGTCTTGAAATAAGGCTATTTCTAAGCCAACGCCAGGTTTAAAAAGATTGATTACAATCATTCCTAATAATACCGAGAGAGCTGTTGTGGAGATAAAATAAATAAGGGAAGTTTTCCAAACACGATCCATTTGCGCGTGTTCTCTTAAGTTCGCGATACCAACAGTTATGGAAGTGAAAACAAGGGGAATAAGAATCATCTTTAAAAGTCCGATAAAAATATTTTTTCCAATAATGTCACAGAAATAAATGCTGGAAGAGTATATGGGTGAGTTTGAGCCCAATCCATTTAAAATAAATCCAAATAAAACCCCAACAACCGCCCCAATAATAATTTGAAGATTAAGTGATATTTTCATAGTTAGGTTCTCAATTTATACCCGATTTTAAATAAATAGACGGTTAGAAAAAAGAAAATTATGGCGGCAACAGAGGAAACAATGGCACAGATAATAAAGGAAATATCGGAAACACTCGTGACACTGTAACGAATTCCATTAACAAGATAAAACATGGGGTTAAATCTCGAAATGTCCTGAACCAATTTTGGAAGCATGCTGATTGGATGGAAAACACCTCCCATGAGGACTAAGGGGACGATAAGATAGATATTCCATACATTTAACATCCCAAAATCTTCCGCCCACAAAGCTCCAATCATACCCGCACAGGCGAAAATAACGGAAATTGTTAAAATAAAATAAATTAATAGCAATGGATGTTGTATTGTGAGTGGAAAAAATAAAATTGATATTAAATAAACGCCAAAACACACCATGGTTCCACGCACAAGGCTTCCGGCTAAAAGACCTAAGACCATTTCAAAATAGGAAAGAGGTGAAAGCAAAACCTCTTGAATATGATTATGCCAACGGGCTATAAAAAGGGAGGAGCTTGTATTTTCATAGGAACTGGAAATCAAATGCATGGTCATTAACCCTGGCACAATAAATTCTAAATACGACAATCCGGTTTCACTAAAATCAATACGGCTGCCAATGGCCACGCCAAAAATATACATAAAAAGAAGAGATGTTATCAAAGGTGGAAATATTGTCTGACCGGATACACTTAAAAAGCGTAAAATTTCACGCTTAGAAAGAGAAAGCACTCCAATAGGATTTGTTATCATCTTTAATTACCTACCAAACAAACACCGGGTGTTTGTTTGGGTTGTTATTCTAGTCCTGTTACCTCTAAAAAGAGGGTTTCTAAGGATTTATCCTGTAATAATTCTTTTTTTTCACCAATACGTACAATATGTCCCTGATTAAGGATACCAATATTCTTGCATAATTTTTCGGCTTCTTCCATATAGTGTGTTGTCAAAAAAATAGTTTTTCCTTCCAAGTTTAACTGCCTTAAGTAGTCCCAAATAAGAAACTTTAGTTCTAAATCACATCCTGCTGTCGGTTCATCTAAAATAAGAATTTCCGGATCATGAATCAATGCACGGGCTAAAAGCAGACGTTTTTTCATCCCACCGGATAAAGCTCGATGTTTAACATTACGTTTGTCTATTAATTTAAAACGTTCAAGAAGTTCATCAGCACGTTTCCTGGCTTGGTTGGGTCGAATACCAAAGTATCCTGCCTGATAAACCAATAATTGATGAATTGTTAAAAAAGGATCAAAGTTAAATTCTTGAGAACAGAGACCAATGAGTCGGCGGGATTGCAAATATTCATTTTGCGCGTTATATCCAAATATCTTAATTTCACCGGAGTGAAAGTTGGAAAGACCGGTTAAGGCATTAATCGTGGTTGTTTTTCCAGCCCCATTAGGGCCCAAAAACGCGAAAAAATCACCACGCTTAACTTCAAAGGTGACGTTATCAAGAGCGCGAAACTGACCATAATATTTTGTTAATTTTTGAATAGAAATAGCTTTTTTAGAATCACGCATAATTTAATGGTATTAGGCATTTATTTTGTTAACTCTGTGGCTGCCTTTCTTGCCGCGTTACGGACAATTTCAGGCAATGCCGGATGAATATAAATCATATTTAAGAGATCATCTAAAGTGCCATCTTTAGCCATAAACGCAATAAGCATATGGATCATATTTGAGGCCTCTTCTCCAACTATATGGGCACCTAATATTTTTTTTGAGGAACGATCAATCAAAATTTTACAAAATCCATGATCAGAACGTAACGCCATTCCCATAGCACTATTTTTATAAAGATTCAAACCCACCACATAATCAATGCCTTCAACCTGTAATGCTTCTTCTGTTTTTCCGACACCAGCAATCTGAGGATATGAAAACACAGCATGTGGGATGTGAGGATATTTAACAGGGGTATCGATTATTTTTAAAAATAAATGGTTAAATAAATATTCTCCTTCAAAATTAACACTATGACGAAAAAAATAATTGCCAACACAATCCCCAAAGGCATAAACACCATCCACGGCTGTCTGAAAATAATCATTCACTTTAATTAAACCATTCTCTTTAACTTCAATATCCGTATTTTCTAAAGCAAGGGTGTCGGTGTTCGGGGTGATTCCTGTTGCCACCAATAAACTATCTGCCGTGATCCGATCTTCTTGACCATCCTGATTTCGATACGTTACAGTAAACTCACGGCTATTATGTTCCACTTTAGTCGGAATAGCAGAACGATGGACGTTATATCGTTCGGAAAACACACGGGTGAATTCGTCCGCAATTTGAATATCTTCCCCTTTAAGAAAACGACTCCGTACCAAAAAATGAACATCTGTCCCCAAGGCCCCATAGGCATGACCTAGTTCAACAGCAATATAACCCGCCCCAATCACAATCATTTTTTTCGGTAATTTTGTGTTCCGCAAGGCTTCTGTACTGGTCATATATGGCGTCCCTGCCAGTCCTTCAATATTTGGAATATGGGGACGCGCACCAACAGCCATAAAAATTTTGTCAGCCGTGATTTCTTCATCTCCAACCAAAAGAACTTTATTAGAAACAAACTCTCCCTTAATGGGGTATAAATCAATGTTAGGATTACGTTGATACCCAGCAACAATACTAGACGAATCTTTATCGACCGCACCGGAAATATGCCCCACAAGTTCATCGAATCTAACACTGATATTTGTATCTACATCAATACCGTGCCGATAGGCCGATTTAATTTGAGCGGCAACGTCTGCGGGATGAATTAACATTTTTGAAGGAATACATCCCCTATTTAAACAGGTTCCTCCTAAAGCCGCCTTTTCCACGCAAGCGACTTTCAGTCCCATGCGCGCGGCCGGTGACGTAATTTTTCCCCCACCACCGGAACCGATAACAATGACATCATATTCTTTCACTCAATATTTCCTTTCTTATTATAAACTTTGAACCCCAACCCTTTATCGTCATTCTAAAGAGTACTGACAACGAAAAAACTGCGCATAAAATTATTCAAAAGCAAATTTCCATGACACATAAACATTGACAATAGGAATCGCCATCAATAGCCCTTGCCATGCAGGCAACCTTAAAGATATAACGATATTCATCCATAAAATAAGATAAATAAAAAAACCAAACACTGGAATGAATAAAAACAAGACCCACCACCAAGGTTTCTCCCCCATTTTAACAAATAAATAAATCTGTAAGACAGGAATCCAGGCCATCCAGGAATTTTTTGTTTTAATTTTTGTTGCAATCATCATTAAAGGAAAACAGATTAAATTATAGAGAATAATCCCAATGGGGACAAGCGCAAGGAAAGGATTTTTTTGGATGCCTGGATTATTCTTTCCAGCCGTCGCTAAAATAAAAGTTTTAATATTTTGTAGTTGTAACTTTCCCTGACGTTCTATTTGTGTGAGTAGATAATGTTCAGTAACCAGATAATGTCCCGTCACCCCAAAATCTTCTACAATATTCTTTTTGTTTATAATTTTTTCAATCAAAAAATCTTCCCGTTTTTTAGACTTTAAAACGGCCTTTTTTCTTTTCTTAGGCATGTTGTTGATTATTTTCTGAGGAGAAGGCCTTATTTTTTTTGGAGAGGAATTCTCAGCAATAAAATTTTCTTCGGCAATCCATTTTTTATCTTCAGGATATTCTTCCTTTGGTTCTGTATATTTTTCTTTAAAAAGAACTGAATCCATTTTAATTTCATCAAGGTAATATGTTACCGCCATACCAATGCCCGTGTCTATTTTAACGTAATCCTCCGTACGCTCAACAATTTTACCTTCAATAACCCGACCAGATTGAAGTCGAATAATTTCAGCAGGAACCGAATCTATTGAAACAAATAAAATAAAACTAGTGAGAAGAATTTTTTTATACATACCTTATATTAAACTTCAAATCCATACAAACAATCAATAATTTCTTCCATATCCGTAAGTTGCATTAATCTGGCACGTAGCTTTGCTACATTCGGCATTCTTTTCAAATAACCTGCATAATATTTTCGAAAAGGGATAACGGCTTTAAGATCCCCCTTTAACTCAACTGTTAATTTCAAATGTTCAACACAAGTATTAATTTTATCTTTCAAGGTCGGCTCTGCTAAACATTCTCCTGTTTTAAGATAATGCTTACTCTGCTGAAAAATCCAGGGATTACCGATAGCACCACGTCCAATCATAACACCATCACATCCGGTTTCAAACATTCTTTTCACATCTTCCGGGAAAAGTATATCTCCATTACCAATAAGAGGAATCGAAACAGATTTTTTAATTTTTTCTAACCAATTCCAGTCAGCCTCACCCTTATACGCCTGATTTCGCGTTCGACAATGGACAGTTAAAGCCTTGGCTCCGGATTGCTCAATCATTTTTGCGGCTTCTAAAATAACAATACTTTCCGTATCCCAACCAAGTCTTGTCTTAACAGTTACCGGCAGTTTTGTTACATTAACCGTTGCCTTGATAATACGTTCAAAACGCGGGAGATCTTTTAAAAGGGCCGCGCATTCACCACGTCCCACATGTTTTTTACTCCAACAGCCGCCATTAATATCAATGAAATCCGGAGCAAAAGATTCAATTTTCTTAGTAGCCTCTGCCATAGATTCTTCAACACTTCCAAAAATTTGTATTCCGATAGGGCGTTCTTCTTCACTAATACCAATTTTATCAAATGCCTTAGGAATATCACGAATTAAGGCTTCACTGCTTGTGAATTCTGTGTAAACTATATCTGCGCCCAGCCGTTTACAAATTAAACGAAAGGCACGGTCAGTCACATCCTCCATAGGAGCTAAAACGACTGGATTTTCAACATCAATTGAACCAATTTTCATGTAAGCAAATTCCTTTTAACGTTCTTCGAAATTAATTCAACTTTTCTCGATGCTTTAACGAGATAGGGGAATTAAAATAGGATAATAACATATTGGATTTTGCTCTAAGCAATTCCCTTTAATTATTAGTAACACAAATTTGTATCGCAATTATATCTGATTCCATTTTGAATGCAATAGTATTGCGTTATTGAAAGATTCATCTTATGATGTAATCTTATGAATAAAGACTTTTATATTCAATTGACTGAAAAAAGTATTTCTGAGGAACCCTTTTCCAAAAAAGTTTCTCTCCAAATCTTAAAATCTTCTAAAATTGAAATTTTGCCATTATTGAATGCGGCTTATGAAGTTCGAAAAAAATATGTTGGAAAAAGTGTCACTATTCATATTCTTAACAACGCGCAAAACGGTTATTGCCCGGAAGATTGCCATTACTGCGCGCAATCCAAAACGGCTAACACCGATATTGAAGAGTACCCTTTAAAACCGGATGAAGAAATTCTTGCCGAAGCTAAAAATGCTTATGAAAAAGGCGCGCATCGTTATTGCATGGTTTTTGCCGGACGCGGTCCGTCTCAAGAACGCACAGAACATCTTGCCCGTCTTATCAAAAAAATTAAATCTCAATATCCTGTTGAGGTCTGTGTTTCCACGGGGCTGCTTAATAAAGAAAAAGCCAAAACTCTTAAAGAAGCCGGCTTAGATCGACTCAACCATAATCTAAATACCTCAGCACGTCATTATTCTAAAATTTGTACAACGCATACTTATGCAGACCGTTTGGAAACTATCCATGTAGCTCAGGAATCAGGATTAGAAATATGTTCTGGTGTTATCGCTGGAATGGGCGAAGAAGAAGAGGATATTATTGAAATGGCGGAAATATTACGCGGAGTAACCGCAGCCTCAATTCCTGTTAATTTTTTTATACCTATTCCTGGTGTAAATTTAGAAAGTCATCCTCATTTAACTCCTGAATATTGTTTACGCATTTTATGTCTTTTCCGTTTTCTTAATCCAAAATCTGAAATTCGTATTGCTGCTGGACGAGAAATTCACTTGCGTAGTATGGAAGTGATGGCACTTTATCCCGCTAATTCACTATTTCTTGATGGTTATTTAAATACTAAAGGAGGAGAGCGTGCGCGTACTTTTCAAATGATTAAAGACGCGGGGTTTACTGTTGAATCTGATCATTCTCTAGATGATTTGCTTGAAACTGAGAAAAAAGACAGTTTAAATCAAATAAAAATAAATTCTTCTGACCTTTCTGTTAAAAATCTTACAGATTTACGCCCTCAAAAAATTATCCGCTAAAATAGTGCTAAAATATTTCACTTTAATATTGTCATCTTTTACTAAAATGTTATAGTAATACCAATTCCACTAATTAATTTCTGATATTAGTTTTACTTATCTCGACGTTTTTACGAGTAAGGAACCTTTTTAAATGAGGACTTATTTAATGGAATTGGTATAAGAAAAATTATAACCGTTTACGGAACATCCCTTTCAAGTACAAATTTATCTGTACAATCAAAATTTGTGTTTTAATTTGAGCCTGAAAGAGATGTTCCGTAAACGGTTATAAAAATTTTTATAACTTAATATTCCTAAGAGGTTAACCATGTCTTGTGAAAAAGTAGCTGTATCCCGTTTTGAATTACTAATGGATGCCGGTTTTGGGGCGCAAAAAGCCGGTGATATTTTGATTAAAGCCTTTGCCCACACAGGTAAAAATGTTTTTATTGAGCCCATGATTCCCGCGGAAATCAGTCCCCCTGCACGAACACGCCCGGCCCTTTCGGGAACCATTATTCGTTTAGCTAATTTTGATCTTAAAAATATCGGACATGACACAAACCTGATTCTTGCTTCCCATGAAATCGTTCTGGATCGGCGATTAGATGACGAAGAATACAATCCTGAATGTAAAATTTTATTGGATATGGGGTATAAAAAAACAAATGAAGCCTCTTATGAAAAAATTTGTAAACGGGTTACAAAATCAGGGTTAACCCTTTATCCGATTGAAGTCACAGAAGAAGCCTCGGGTGTAATTAAAGAGTTGGCTGGAAAAGGACGAAATATGTATTACCTGGGGATATTAAGTTATATTTATAGTATGCGCGAAGACGTCATGATTAAGGAAATCAAAGAAACCTTTGGTCAAAAACTTAAAGAAGAAATTATGGAGAAAAATATAAGCCTTTTCCATAATGGATACAAATATGCTAAAGAAGCCATAAATTTTTCTTATGAAGTGGAAGGATCAGTGAAAAATGATGGGGAAAAAATACTCATTGATGGAAACACCTCTTTAGCCATGGGGATTATTGATGCTGGCATCAAACTTTTTAGTGGCTACCCTATTACACCGGCGACCTCTATTATGCACAGTCTCGCGAAAATATTTACCTCATATGGCGGCATGGTTCATCAAGCAGAAGACGAAATTTCAGCTATTGGCACAGCGATCGGAGGCTATTTTGGAGGGGTTCCTTCCATGACAGCAAC
>CAZIRV010000067.1:0-12411 GCA_964541845.1 uncultured Planctomycetales bacterium | reverse complement strand
AACCAGGAGGTCTTTTCTTGCCACTCTTTTTACAGGGGTTTTATCACATTACCAGAAAAATTTGTTTTTTTTAAAAAATATGGCATACTTCTACTATGTTTATTTATTTTAGAAATATGACTAATAATTCTGTTTATATTAATATGAATAGATTATTCGTTGTCATTTTATCAGTATCATTAATTTGTGGCCATTCCGCTAGTTACGCACAGAGTGCTAATTTAGTTAATCTTCCAGTTGTTGGGAGTATGGTTTCATTAAGCAAACCATTTATCCCGACAGTTTTAAGCGGTATAAAAGTATTCCCTGATAATCCTTTGCGATTTGATTTTATTGTTGATACGGGGGATTCCAGTTTAAATATAGAGACGCATGATTATGCGTCTTTACAAAAAGAATCTAAAAAATTAATTAAATATTTCCTCGCCGCGTTGACGACTCCAGAAGAAGATATGTGGGTAAATTTATCTCCTTATGAAAAAGATCGTATCGTTCCCAAAGCCTTTGGACAAACAGAAATGGGACGAGATCTCCTCGCTCAAGATTATATTTTAAAACAGTTGAGTGCCTCGTTAATGTATCCTGAAAAAGAGTTAGGTAAAAATTTTTGGGATAAAATTTATCAAAAGGCTTACGAAGTTTACGGGACAACAGAGATTCCGATCAATACATTTAACAAAGTTTGGATTGTCCCGCAGAAGGCTGTTATTTATGAGAATGCAGAGACCAATACAGCCTTTGTGGTCGAGAGCCGGTTGAAGGCGATGTTGGAGGAGGATTATTTAGCGGTGGCGGAAAATAATGTCAATGCAGGGGCGGGGTTACCCCGCCCTATAAATGGGCAGGGAGACCCTGCCCCTACGGACAACAATTTTCAAATCAAAATCATCCGTAAAATCATCATCCCAACCATTGAAAAAGAAATCAATGAAGGTAAGAATTTCGCCAATCTTCGCCAGATTTATCAGTCCTTGATTCTTGCGGCGTGGTTTAAAGAAAAAATAATGGGCCAGAACGGTCACGCCGTGCCTGCCGGCAGGCAGGATCGTTCCCTACTGGGTCACGTCTATATTGATCAAAATAAAATAGAAGGCGTTGATATTGAAGACAAGAATGCCAAAGAAAAAATTTATCAGCAGTATTTAGAATCTTTTAAAAAAGGAGTCTACAACTACATTAAAGAAGATTACGATCCGATGACCCAAGAAATTATCCCAAGAAAATATTTCTCCGGAGGAACAACATTTGAAAAGACAATAGATATCATTGAAACAGCAGAATCAAGTTTAATCTATGACATCAATCAAGACAAATTGAACATAGTTGCAGTCCTCTTAAACCCTGAAGTTGAGAGTCAAGAAGGGATAGAAATTAATGAACAAATCATGCAAATAACAGATATTGTTAAAAATAGTATTAACCAATCTGCTGCCAATGATGATATTTATGATGATACTTCCGCGCTAGTTTCTTCCCCTGTAAATTTTGAAAATAAGATGAAAGCAAAATTATTTGAAAATAGTAATTCTAAAAGGATGTCCGATCAATTTTTTAAATTTTGGAATCGATATATGAATGGAGAGTTTGATGAGTTTATTCTTGAGCTTGGAGGAGGGGCGCTGAGTGTTGCTGAGGAAATTGCGAAAAAGAATCCAGATATTGGAATATTAAGTGTTGATCTGTATGGTCTTATTCCTGGAGAAAAAGTGACTATATTTGATCTGAAATCACAAAATGAATTATTGGCAAAAACAACTCCTTTGGATAATTTATCGGTTATCCGCATTGATTCAAAAGATATTTTAGGGTTATTGCCAGATGAGACAATTGATCATTTATTACTCGTTGCTCCTTTTGATAAGGTAGTTTATGCGTTGTCGGAAACTCTTAGTCAGGAAGGTGTAATCCGTAAATTTAAAGAAAATGGTCAAGTTGTTTTTAAGCCATTAGGCCTTTTTGAGCAGTATAAACATTTTATTAAGAATAAAATTGTATTTGTAGAAAAAGGCGAAAAATTTTTTGATGTAGTCATAGATGATTTTTCTTTCCTGCCGAATCAGCGAACTTCTGTATGGCATTACAAAACTGCGAAAAGTATTTGGATAGCTAAAATAAATAAAGGCCAAAGCACCTCCTCACCGATTTCGCGAACACAAAAGGAAAAAATGTTAGGACTAAAATTATTTATTGAAGAGCATGCAGGTAAATATATTGATAACACAGGATTTGAGATAGCCGAGAAATTAGGTTATTCAATTGAGTATATTACTCCAATCCTAATAAGTAATAGGATTGAAACTAAGAAATTTGAGAATAGAAGAAAACAGTCTGAAAAGCGTCTATGGCTTGTAAAATATTTAAAGGAGAACCGTAATGGGAAATCTCTTTATACAATGACCAAACTTTCTGAAATTTCAGGAGTTGCCCCTGATATTGTTAGACAGGCTGTAAAAAGTTATAACGTATTAATAGCAGAAGAAGAAACGGTTGGTCAAGGCGTAGAACTCGTTGCACCCTCTCCGATAGTAATAAAGTCAGGAATTATGAAAAGAGACGCGTCATATGATACAACGAAAAAAAGGGTTAATCAGGATTATGGTTACGTTGATGAGGTTAGGGGTTTAATCTTGGTTTCTGATGGCGTTGGCGGGTGGCCGAGTGGAGACATTGCCAGTAAAGTAGCATCAGAAACGGTAATTGATTTTTTTAAAGATATTGAATTAGACAAAATTAAAGATATTGAAGTCGTAAAGGAATTAATGGAAGAAGCTGTTTTAAAAGCGCATCAAGAAGTAGTAAATTATCAGAAGAATGATCCTGAGACGGAAGGAATGACGGCAACATTAAGTTTTGGATTTGTGTGGAAAGATGCCTTGGGCAAGTTATTTTTTATTGGGGCTAATCTTGGGAATAGTCGATTGTTTTATTATAGTAAAAAAGAGCAAACTTTAAAGCAAATATCTCAAGATGATGCAATAGGCAGTAATCTTACCGATTCTATCGCACATTCTATAGAAAAATTTGATGGGGAGGATGTCCGGTATGAGATTCAACCAAAAATTGAGCTTAAAGAGCATCAATTAATAGTCAGAGAAATTGAACCTGAATCTATTGTGTTCGCTCTGACAGATGGATTTCAGGGGATTGATTATCAAACGCTTAAAAGCGTCATCGATAAAAACTCGGAACCTGATGCTTTAGCCGATATCTTGATCGCTTTAGCTAAGACAACCCCGATTAGAGATGATATGACGATTAGTGTTCTTCAAATTAGTGAAGATGAAAACACCTCTTCACCAATTTTAAAGGATCAGGTTGGTGGAATTGATTTGAATCCGGCGAACCTTAACATTGAGACTAAGGGGACAAGTATTGAGTTTGATTTGCCGTTTGATGTTCACGAGCTTGAGGGTTTACCGATTACAGGCTTTACACCGATCATTTTCAACATCACCCCTGTTATCAATCTTCCGCTTTTTCTCGGTCTTGAGGATAAACAGGAATCTTCGAACAATGTTGATCTAAGTCGAAATACTATTGATCCGGCGGATCACAAAAAACGCTTCGAATTTGTAGAGGCATTTTAGGTGGGTAGAGATGAAAAACATTCAGACCATTGACCTTGGACATTACAGTACGAAAGATATTTCCATCAGCATTCCCATCAGCAAAGTAACATGTATTCATCCCAGCCGAATCATCAGAGTAAGCAAGAAAGACCTTGTGTTCATTGCCAAAACAGCCAACCTCTTGAATGAACGGCTGAGTTTATCTGGATCGTGTTGTTGATGGGGACACCATTATTGTGGAATCGAACTTACCTCACCGCGGAGTTTCAGGTTATCTCTTCCAAAAATTATGAACAATGTATACCAATTCCAGTAAACAATTGCTCTATTTTTAACTCTGTTGTTCTCGTTAAATCGTCGAGAAAAGCAAAATCGGTTTTGGTCATTATTTAATGGAATTGGTATTCTTTGTTAAGAACAGTCGCGAAAAGACAATTTTTCTTGCAGCTTAATCAAGCTATGTTATAATGCCCCACACAATAAGGAAAAAGTTGATATGAATGAAAATAATGTCAGAGAACGACGGCAATTCAGCCGGATCAGATTGGATGAACCTGTGCGGTATCAACTTAAAGATCCCACTCAATTCGGAGGCTGTTTATCGTGTGATATTGGGGCGGGTGGAATTCGTATTAGTGTGAATGATTTCATCCCTTTAAACACAGAATTGGCATTGCAGGTCCATTTGTCTTCAAAAAGGGTGGTAGACCGGAAAGGGCGGGTGGTTTGGGTCGAAAAATTTCGTTTTGCGGATAGATATCAGGCCGGAGTTGAGTTTGATTAGAAAAACTAGTTTTAGAGAGGAGGTTAAGAAAGTATGGCTGAAGAAGAGAAAGATATTGGGAAAAATTGTACAATGTGCAAAAAGGCTTTGAATAGATCAAAGCGGTATTATCGTAATAATGCATATTATTGCAATAAGAACTGTTATCAAAAGAAGATAGAAAAAGATACAGAAACGGCAGCAAAATAATATCAAATCCATTAAATAAAGGTTGCTATTCTCGCAAAAGCGTCGAGAAAGGCATGCTTGATTTTAGCAATTATTTAATGGAATTGCTATAATTGAGGAGATATCGTGATTGCAACAAGCCCTATATATGAAAAAAGAAAAGATCAACGGATAGAAAAGAATGTTCCTATAAAAATTTGTCAGGAAGAAGGCGATGTTGTCACAGAGACAGCTAATATTAGTCGTTCAGGAGCTTACTGTCAGGTCAATAAGTATATTGAGCCAATGACAAAAATGAAGGTTCATCTGCTTCTTCCCATACGAAAAAATGGGAAGAATGCGGCCAAAAAAATTACGTGTGAAGGGGTTATTGTGCGGTCAGAGCCGGCTTCTAAAGATCAATGTTATAACATCGCTATTTTTTTCAGTAATATTTCCCAACGTAATTTGGAAGCAATTTCAGATTATGTTAATGTTTATTTAGGAATTACGTAAAAATAATTTTTTTAATTTTCATCATATTATTGATATACCCAAGTAATACCAATTACGTTAAATAATTGCGCTATTTTTAGCTCTGCTATTCTCGTAAAAACGTCGAGAAAATCAAAATTGGTTTTGGTCATTATTTAACGTAATTGGTGTTACTTGGGTATAGAAAGAATAAAATAAATAAGGGAATTACTTTTGCTTAATTCTCTGGAAGAAATTTTTTGAGTAAGGGTTCAAGTAAAAACAGGCAAGTCCCGATTTTGTATGAAGATGATAGTTATATTGTTTTTGATAAGCCGGCATGTCTCCTGGTAATCCCAACGCCAAAGAATGAAAAAAATACTTTGGTTAATATTGTTAATCAGCAATGTGCGGATATAGGCTCCTGGAATTTACATCCTTGCCATCGATTGGATAGGGAAGTTTCAGGGGCTATTATTTTTGCTAAAGGGAAACGTTCTCAGAAGTTGATGATGGAACTTTTTAAACAAAGGCAAGTGGCTAAAAAATATATCGCATTTGTCCATGGAAAAATGTCAACAGGTTCGGGTGAATTTCGGAGTTCCATAGAGAAATCAAAGCATTTATACCTAAGCGAGCCAGGTTTGCGAAATCCAGATGCTTTATCCGGCTTGGGTATATCTGGAAGAAATCAGAAAAATTTTAAGAAAAATTTATCTGTGCAGTCAGCAATAACACGTTATAAGGTCATTGAGGAAAGAAAGGGGTTCAGTATTGTCGAGGTCTATCCTGTTACCGGGCGTAATAACCAGATAAGGATTCATTTTAGTAAAAACAGACATCCTCTTTTGGGAGACCGCAAATATTCTTTTCAGCGGGATTATGATTTAAAATTTAGGCGAACGGCCTTGCATGCAATGGCATTAGAATGGCAGAATCCTGTTACCCATGAGAAAGTCGACGTTCGATCTAACTTACCAAATGATATGGAGGTGTTTCTTGGAAATGACAGATGCAGGTGAAATTAAAGGGAAGCCATTAAATGAGCTCGCGGGATTATGCCACAGCATTGCCAGAGAAAAAGGATTTTGGGATCAAGAGCGTAATGTTGGTGAGGCCTTGATGTTGATTGTGACAGAGCTTGCCGAGGCCATGGAAGCGCATCGGAAACAGGATGATGCTAATTTTAAAGAAGAATTAGCAGATACGTTTATTCGTCTTTTGGATTTATGTGGAGGTTTGAAAATTGATATAGAAGAAGAAATTCACCAAAAATCATTAATTAATAAAAAGAGGCCTTATAAGCATGGAAAAATTTGTTAATTTCAAAAAATTTTTCATTACCCTTGTTCTTTTTACTTTTGGTGGTTGTGCGAGCATTACAGTTCCTGATTATATCCAGGATAAAAATCCGTATAAACAAAAATTTTATGCATCATTTGATTCTGTTCTTGCCGTCTCAATGGAAGTGTTGGAAGAGTCTGGCTGGCAAATTTCTAAGGAATCTGATCCGGCTGTTTTTGAGCGAAGTGAGTCAGGGGTTGATTCCAATAAGCAAATTCTTCTTTTTTCAAAAGTTCGTCAAACGGCATTATTCCTTGGCACACGTTACGCGCGTTTAAATGTTTATTTACGAACGGGCGCGGGAAAAAATGTTACGGAAATAGAAATACGGTATATCACAATCAATTCCACCCCGGTAAAAGCCTTCAGAAATTATAAACATGATCATGCCATCAGCCGTTTATTCAGCAAAATTGAAAGCAAACTATCTCATTAGGGACAAGGGCCCCTGTTCGGGCACCAATTATCTTTGATTTTTTTTAGTGTATGGATCGATTCATCCTTGAAAGTAAATTTAAGCCGGTTACAGAGCAACTTGATGCGGTTGATCAATTAGTCGAAGGAATTAATTCCGGGGATAAATCTCAGGTTTTACTTGGGGTGACAGGAAGTGGCAAGACATTTACATTAGCGAATGTTATTGCCAAAATCAACCGACCTACTTTAGTCATTTCTCACAATAAAACCCTTGCTGCGCAACTCTATAGTGAGTTTAAGGGGTTTTTTCCGCATAACGCGGTTGAGTATTTTGTCAGCTATTATGATTATTATCAACCCGAGGCATACATTCCGCAAACAGACATGTATATTGAAAAAGATGCCTCGATCAATGACCGTCTGGATCGTCTGCGTCTGGCCGCGACAACTTCTTTGATTTCCCGACGAGATGTTATTATTGTGGCGAGTGTTTCCTGTATTTATAATCTGGGGGCTCCTGAGGATTATGAGCAATTTTTAGTATATCTTGAAAAAGGGCAAAATATTGATCGTGATGAAATTTTAAAAAAGCTCATTGATATTCAGTATGAACGCAGTGACTATGAATTTACGCGTGGAAAAATTCGTGTTCGGGGGGACACGGTAGAAGTTTACCCTGCCTACCGTCAGGATGCTTTAAGAATTCAGTTTTTTGGGGATGAGATTGAAAAAATTGCGCAGATTGATCCGGTTTCAGGAAAAGAAATGGTTGTCCTAAATAAAACAGCGATTTATCCGGCAAAGCATTTTATTGTTTCTCATCCAAAAATGGAGGCATCTTTAAGTGGAATAGAAAAAGAGTTGAAACAGCGTCTGAAAGAACTTAATAAATCAGGAAAGCTCGCTGAAGCAGAACGCTTAAATTCACGGACACGCTATGATTTGGAAATGATGCGGGAAATGGGGTATTGTAATGGGATTGAAAATTATTCGCGTGCTTTGTCGGGGAGGCCACAGGGAAGTCGTCCTTTTTGTTTGTTGGATTATTTTCCAAAAAATTTTGTAACGCTTATCGATGAGTCTCATGTGACTATCCCTCAGTTGAATGGCATGTATGCCGGGGACCGTTCTC
The DNA here is from genome assembly GCA_964541845.1 of uncultured Planctomycetales bacterium. Classification (GTDB taxonomy): domain Bacteria; phylum Omnitrophota; class Gorgyraeia; order Zapsychrales; family Zapsychraceae; genus CAZIRV01. The sequence continues at coordinate 4,544 of CAZIRV010000067.1, read as the reverse complement.
GCAAACAGACACTCACAGATTATGGGTTTCGATTGCCGTCATGTCTGGACAATCGTCCGTTGAAGTTTAAAGAGTTTGAGAGTGTGATCAATCAACGTATTTATGTCTCAGCGACACCAAGTCTTTTTGAAAAAGAAGATAGTAAGGGGAAAATAGTCGAGCAGATTATTCGTCCGACCGGGATTGTCGACCCCCCTATTGAGGTTCGCAGGACGGAAGGGCAAGTTGATGATTTGCTTGTTGAAATAAAGAAGCGTGCTAAGAAAAATGAAAGGGTATTGGTAACGACGCTGACAAAGCGTATGTCCGAGGATCTTTCGCAATATTTAGAAGAAAACGGGATCAAGGTAAAATATTTACATTCGGACATTAAGACCATAGATCGCTCTAAAATTCTTAAAGATCTGCGTCTTAAAAAATTTGATTGTCTTGTTGGTGTGAATCTTTTAAGAGAAGGGTTGGATTTGCCCGAGGTCTCATTAGTTGCTATTTTTGATGCGGATAAGCAAGGATTTTTACGTTCCCAAACATCACTTATTCAAACAGCGGGACGTGCCGCGCGGAATATTCATGGGATTGTTATTATGTATGCTGATACAGTAAGTCAGGCAATGCGGGCAACAATTGATGAATGCGAACGCCGTCGTAAAATTCAGTTGGATTTTAATCATAAAAATAACATTACACCCAAAACAATTAAAAAAGCTATTGGGGAAGGGATTGGCGATTTGGCTTACGAAGAGGCTAAAAATCTGGTGTTGGATGTGGTGGGGGAAAGTCAGGAAGAATATGCTTTGTCCAGTTTTATTTCTCAACTCGAAAAAGAAATGGAAAAGGCAGCGCGTAATTTGCAATTCGAAAAAGCAGCGGCTATTCGGGATAAAATTAAAGAAATGAAAAAAGGGATGTGATGTTATTAGCAGTTGATATTGGCAATACAATGATTTCATTGGCTGTTTTACGAGGGAAGAGAATTGTTGGGCGGTTTTCTGTCGAAACGCCATGCAAAGGACAAAAAAATAGTTGGGCCATCATACCAATGCTGAAAGATATAAAAGAGAAACATCCTCAAATTAATAAGGGGGTTGTTTGCAGTGTTGTTCCTCCTGTTTCTAAAATGATTCAGAGCGTGGTGAAAAGGCGGTTCAATATTAAACTGAGTGTGATAGGGGAAGATATTAAGGTCCCAATACAAAATAATTATCGGGATCCTCAACAGGTGGGGCAAGATCGATTAGTGGGGGCATACGCGGCAAAGTGCCTTTACGGCGTTCCGGCAATTATCATTGATTTTGGTACAGCCATCACATTTGATGTCGTTTCTTCTAAGGGAATTTATGAGGGGGGTATCATTATCCCTGGCATTCGTTTATCCGTGGAATCTCTTTTTCAAAAAACAGCACTTCTTCCCCCCGTCAATTCCATTAAAATTCCTCGTCAATTAATAGGAAAAGATACCGAAGAAAGTATTCTCAGCGGCATTTTTTGGGGTTACGGAACCATGGCTTCCGGTTTGATTGATTTGATTCAAAAAAAATGCAAAGGAAGGGCAAAAGTTATCGTTACCGGGGGACACACAAGCTTGATGAAAAAATTTATAGTCGGAAAAATTGACGAGGTAGATAAGGATTTAGTGTTTAAAGGAATGAAGATTCTTAAAAAAAATTCTTGACAAAAAAATAAAATTTGTTAAATTAGCACTCCGTTAGCGGAAGTGCTAATATCGAAAAATTATTTAACCGTTTTAATAAGGAGGGTAAGAAGTGGACATTCAACCATTAGGAGACAGAATTATTGTCAAGTCTTTAGAGGCAGAAGAAAAGTCAAAAGGTGGTATCGTATTGCCTGATTCGGCAAAGGAAAAACCACAAGAAGGAAAAGTAGTGGCTGTGGGTAAGGGAAAAGTCAGAGATAACGGTGAAATCCAGGCTCTTGAATTGAAAAAAGGAGACCGTGTTCTTTATGGAAAATATAGTGGAACTGAGATTTCAACAAAAGAAGGCGAAGATTATTTGATTATGAAGGAAGAAGATGTTTTTGCAGTGGTAAAATAAAAACTATAATTTAATTATGTAGGGGCGATTCCATGTAATCGTCCGAATAAGGAGATAAATAAAATGGCAAAGCAGTTAGTATTTGATGATGAAGCTCGTCGCGCAGTGCTCAAAGGGGTTGAGCAGTTAGCACGTGCGGTTAAAGTAACGATGGGACCAAAAGGACGTAATGTCGCTCTTGATAAAAAATTCGGTTCTCCCACAGTCACTAAAGACGGTGTGACCGTAGCCAAAGAAATTGAGCTGGAAAATCCTTTTGAAAATATGGGCGCGCAAATGGTTAAAGAAGTCGCGGAAAAAACTTCTGATAATGCCGGAGATGGAACGACAACCGCAACGGTTTTAGCGGAAGCTATTTATCGTGAAGGTTTAAAAAATGTGACAGCGGGCGCGAATCCCATGGCTTTAAAAAGAGGGATAGAAACGGCGGTTACTAAAGTAGTTAATAAACTTCAGGATTTATCTAAAAAAATAGATCTTAAAAATATTAAAGAAGTTGAACAAGTAGCGACCATCGCGGCCAATAGTGATAAAATTATTGGGAAAAAAATCGCGGAGGCTTTTGAAAAAGTTGGAAAAGATGGTGTTATTACTGTTGAAGAATCCAAAACAATTGAGACAGAATTAAAAATTGTGGAAGGAATGCAATTTGACCAGGGATATCTTTCTCCTTATTTTTCAACAAACATGGAAAAAATGGTGTGTTCTCTGGATAATCCCTATGTTCTTCTTTATGAGAAGAAGATTAGTAATATCAAGGATATTCTTCCATTGTTAGAAAAGGTAGCAAAGGAGGGAAATCCTCTTTTAATTATCTGTGAAGAAGTTGAAGGCGAAGCGTTAGCGACATTAGTTGTTAATAATATGCGAAAGACCTTGTCTTGCGCGGCTGTCAAGGCTCCCGGATATGGTGATCGTCGAAAAGCAATGTTGGAAGATATTGCTGTATTAACGGGTGGACGCGCTATTACAGAAGATCTTGGTTTAAAATTAGAAAATCTTGAACTCAGTGATTTAGGTCAGGTAAAGAAAGTCAAGATTGATAAGGATGATACAACGATGGTTGAAGGCGCCGGTAAAGTCGCTGATATCAAAGGACGTATTGCTCAAATCAGAAATCAAATTGAAGCGACTGATTCTTCTTATGACAAAGAAAAGCTTCAGGAAAGATTAGCCAAGCTTTCCGGTGGAGTCGCTATTATTAATGTTGGCGCGGCGACAGAAACAGAAATGAAAGAAAAGAAAGCTCGTGTTGAAGACGCGCTTCACGCGACACGTGCCGCTGTAGAAGAAGGCATTGTTGCCGGTGGTGGGGTAGCCCTTCTTCGTACGATTGAAGATGTTGAGTCTCTTCGCTTAAAAGGTGATGAAAAAACAGGAGCATTAATTGTTAAGAGTGTGTTAGAAGCCCCTGTTCGTCAATTATGTGAAAATGCTGGTTTAGAAGGCTCAGTCATTGTTAATAAGTTAAAAGAAGAAAAGAAAAATATTGGTTATGATATCAGTAAAGATGCGTATGTGGATATGCTGGAATCCGGAGTCATTGATCCAACAAAGGTAACACGGACAGCATTACAAAATGCGTCTAGCATTGCGTCTTTATTGTTAACTACAGAGTGTTTAATTACAGATGCGCCTGAAAAAGACGCGCCTGCAATGCCTCCAATGCCAGGCGGTATGGGTGGTATGGGTGGCATGGGCGGAATGATGTAATTTTTTAGAAATACATTGTAAAGTATAAGAAAGGCAAGAATTTTAGGATTCTTGCCTTTTTTATATTGACATTTAGAGTCAAAGTGGTTATATTAAACGCTTAATTCTCACTAAAATATTATTTTTTTTTATAAAAATGGAAGGGGTGTATCAATGGCAGAATGGGTTGGAATAGGCCGGCGGGCGAGACGCTGTTATGGATTTGATGAAGTCGCCTTGGTGCCGGGTATGCAGACGATAAACCCTAATGAAACGGATACAATTTTGTCATTAGGAGGGAAAAAATTTAAAGTTCCTATTTTAGCGGCTGCCATGGACGGGGTTGTGGATGTAAAGTTCGCAATTGCTATGGGAAAATTAGGAGGTATTGCTGTTCTGAATTTAGATGGTGTACAGACGCGTTACGAAAAACCAGAAGAAGTTTTAAGTCAAATTGCCAACGCTACCCCGGAAGAAGCTACAAAGTTAGTACAAAGTCTTTATTTAAAGCCGATTCAAGAAAAATTGATTGCTAAAAGAATTAAGGAAATTAAAGCTGCGAGAGTTCCTGCCATTGTAAGTTGTATCCCACAAAATGCTAAAAAATTTTCAACTATTGCTCAAAAAGCAGGGTGTGACATCTTTGTAGTGCAGTCTACGGTTGCCTCAACAAGACATATCGCGACGGAATATAAAGTAGTTGATTTAGAGAAATTATGTAAGGAAAGTAAAATTCCGATTATTGTTGGGAACAGCGTCACCTACGATATGGCTCTTGAACTTATGGAAAGGGCAAAA
>CAZIRV010000066.1:0-12732 GCA_964541845.1 uncultured Planctomycetales bacterium | reverse complement strand
CTTCAACTGTCCCCAATTTGGGTACGGTTGAAATTGAAGGCAGAAGATGGAAAGTTAAGGCTTACGGACTGCGCTAATACTAAATCAATGTTCAGGATTATCCAGTCTATTCCATCCAAAAAGGCAGAGCCATTCAAAAGATGGCTAGCTCAGGTAGGATATGAGAGAGTTCAAGAAATAGAGAATCCAGAGCTTGCTCAAGAACGAATGAAGGAGATTTATGAGAAAAAAGGCTATTCAAAATCATGGATCGATAAAAGACTAAGAAGCATTGCTGTCAGGCAGGATTTGACTGATGAATGGAAAAAACGAGGAGTTTTAACTCAAGAAGATTACGCAATACTAACAGCCGAAATATCAAAAGCATCGTTTGGCATGACACCATCTGAATATAAAAAACACAAAGGTCTTTCAAAACAGAATTTAAGAGATCATATGACAGATTTGGAACTTATTTTTTCAATGTTAGGAGAAGCATCAACTTCAGAGATTGAGCGAACAAGAAATCCAAAATTATTTAATGAGCATAAGAAGGCTTCACGTGAAGGTGGCACAATAGCCAAAAATGCGCGGAAGGCTTTGGAAAAAAAAACGAAACAGAAGGTGATTTCAAAGGAAAACTATCTTATTGAGTCTGAAAAGAAGAAAAGAATAAATAGGCGAGCAGGCTGATCGTAGGACGCACTGGGGGCTGACTTTTGTGGAGTTTTTTAAGAGGAGCTACGTAAACTAAGGTCCGTCCCTAGTTACTAAATTATTAATAAAATGACTAACAATGATATACTAAAAAAATTAAGAGTAGCATTAAAGCTTAAAGATACGGATATTATCGATATTCTAAAGCTTGCAGACTTTGATATTACCAAAGCACAACTGTCTGCCCTATTTAGAAAAGAAGATCACAAGAACTACATCGAATGTCAAAACCAAATCTTACGAAAATTTTTAAACGGCCTTATCATAAAGAATAGAGGTAAAGAATTTTATAATTCAAGGAGTACTAATGAACAAAAATGATGAACCTAAAGTAAAAACAACTTCGCTCACTGATACGAATGATATCCTTCGCAAGATGCAATACCAACTCGATTGCATGGAAAGAAAAATAGATTCTTTAGTGAAACAAGCAGTCCCACGAGATTTTAACAGTAAATATCCTTCAAAGCCTCGCCGCGAATTTGATGATAAAAAACGTCCCTTTAAGGTGAAACATGCGAAACGAAAAGAAGGAGCAAAAAGTGCCAAAGGATTTTACTCAGATATTGTATCTGGAGAAAAAAAGACCTCAAGTAAGAGTAGCTTTCGGAACAAGAAAAAAGCGAATAAAAAGTAAAAGGAATTACCTAAATTTTCAGTATGTTCCAATTTATTAACATACCGCTTCCGATGGTTGCACTGGGGGCAATATTTTAAACAAAATATATAAGAATTAAAATGATAAAACACACTATTAGAGCATATGAAGCAAAAGACATCCCCTTGACGCTTTAAATGGGTTGATTTAGGATGGGTGCTTGTGAAAATGAATAGAGGTTTTTGTGTGGGGTTTTGGGATGTGTTATTAGAAGTATAACTAGAATTATTGGGAAAATATTTATGGAATTTACATTAACTTATCGAGGGGTTTTAAAGTCAGGAAATTCTTCTAATACAAAGCATAAACATGATATTCGACGATGTATTCATAAACAGCTGAAACATTTATGGAAATTTCCACCTTTAAATATGTATATCAACAATGCAGATAATCATTTAGATGAGAAGAGACCAAGTAATTTTGTCAGATCAGTTAAGAAGTTTAAATTTATACCTCTTATCAATGAAATATATAAATCATTTGCTGAAATTAAAATAATCATACTAAGACCTGATCCAATAGGAACAATAATTACAAATAGTGGAGATATTGATAACACGTTAAAAACTTTTTTTGATGCATTAAGAATGCCTTGTGCATCTGAATTAAAAGGCATAGAACCTGAAATGGATGAAAATCCGTTTTTTTGTCTTTTAGAAGATGACAAGTTGATTACAAAAGTTACGGTTGATACAGCAATGCTATTGCAGCCTGAACAAAAATCTCCATATGCCGAAATACTTTTGCAGGTCAAGACAAAAACATTAATCCAAACTTATGATAATTTTTCTTTGTCATGAGAATTTTAAAAACTTTTGGGACATGTACTTAATTTAAAATTATGATAAATAAAAAAATTAATAGTAGAAATAGATTTGTAACAGTATTCTTAAAAATATAGTAATACTTTTATGTTTAGATAAAATAATATGAAAATAGAAAATAATAATAACCGTAATAATGGCGGAGTTGCTCAGAAACGTAGCAACTCCTTGGAAGGATTTCTATTAATAGAGATAATTCATTTTGGTCGGTGTTGCGCAGAAACATCGCAACACCTCTTAACGTTTCGAGGAAAAATTTTATGAAAATTTTTCTCGAAACGTATGGTTGCCAAATGAACGAATATGACACGGAGTTGATTCGATCTATTTTGATTAAGGAGGGTTATGTGGTGGTGGCGGATGTGGTGGTGGCGGATGTGGTGATGTTGAATACGTGTGCGGTTAGGGAGAATGCGCATCGGAAGATTTATGGACGGGTGCATGCGATTCGGCATAAACGTAATGGGAATCCAGTACGTATTGGAATTTTGGGATGTATGGCCACAAATTTACGGAAGGATCTTTTAGAGGATAGGTCTCTTAATATTGATTTTATTGCGGGGCCGGATAGTTATAAACGACTTCCAGAGCTAATTCAGAACGTGCGTTCGGAATTTGGAGAAAAACCGTTTGATGTTACTTTGTCAGAATTTGAGACGTACTCGGATGTGTATCCATCCCGAAAAGAAGGGGTGAATGCCTGGATTGCCGTCATGCGCGGGTGTAATAATTTTTGTACATTCTGTGTGGTGCCTTATACACGTGGTCGTGAGCGTAGCCGTTCTGTGGAAAATGTGGTGGAAGAGGCTAGGCGTTTAGCTGGTGAAGGATTTAAACAAATAACATTACTAGGTCAGAATGTAAATTCTTATCAGCATGAAAATAGCGATTTTGCATATTTAATGGAAAAAGTGAGTGAAGTGGAAGGGATTGAGCGCGTTCGTTTCACCTCGCCGCATCCCAAAGACTTTCCAGATCGATTTCTGGAATTAATGGCTAATAATTCTAAAATCTGCAAACAAATCCATCTCCCTCTTCAAGCCGGCAACAACCGTGTGCTTAAAATTATGGGCCGAACCTATACTAAAGAAGAGTTTCTTGACCTAGTGGATAAAATTCGAAATTATTGTCCGTCCGTGGTCCTGACAACTGATATTATTGTAGGCTTTCCTACAGAAACCGGTGAAGAATTTGAGGATACTTTTGATATCATGAAGAAGGTTGAATTTGATTCCGCGTTTATATTTAAGTATTCCGAACGCCGGGGAACCATTGCCTCGCGGAAATATCCGGATGATGTTTCAGAAGATCAAAAAACTAAGCGCATTGTCCGGCTTAATGAATTGCAAAAAGACATTTCTTTGAAAAAAAATGAAGCCCTCATTGGGGAAAACCACAATATTCTTATTGAAGAAATAAGACCTGATACCACGCGAGGACGTACGGATGGCAATAAGCTGGTAATTATCCCTGATACTAATTATTCTCAAGGTGATTTTGTCAAAATTAAAATTACGTATGGATCCCCTTTTAGTCTAAGAGGTGAGGCTGTCGCATAACCCATACCAATTCCAATAAATATAGCGCAGTGCAAAAGTTTTGCGACATTTAGGTATTTTTTCTCGACAAGTCCACCCCATGTTCGGTGTGGCAGCACTCCTGCTCTGTGCTATAGTTGTCCTGTTTTTAAACTTGCCACTCTTTGGAGTATCGAGAAAGACCAAATTAATTTTGGCAATTATTTAATGGAATTAGTATCCCTTGCATTTCAGATAAAATCTGCTAAATTATTGATTAAATTTTAATTGTCTAATCTCTAAAAAAGGTGTATTTCTAAGATAGAGAGGGTGAAATAATGTTAACAACACATCGCACAACGGCAGAACAAATCTATAAGACTTTAAAGAACATCAGGGTGGGGGGGAGTGTTTGCCAATATTCTCTCAAAAAATGCGAAGAGTTTGTTCCTTTAATCAATGAAATCAATGAACTCAAAGCAGAGAAGAATGCGGTTATTTTAGTTCACTCTTATGTGACTCCCGAAATTATTTATGGTGTTGGGGATTATATCGGGGATTCCTACGCCTTAAGTAAAAACGCCATGGAGACCAAAGCGGATATCATTGTCTTTGCCTCTGTGCGTTTCATGGGAGAGACAGCCAAAATATTAAATCCTAAAAAGGATGTGCTTATTCCAGGACCGTTGGATGGATGCTCTTTAGCAGATTCAATCAATGTCGAACAAGTCCGTCAATTGCGTAAAAAATTTCCAGAGTATACTTTTGTTTGCTACATCAATACCACTGCACAAGTCAAAGCGGAATGTGATGTTTGTGTGACATCAGCTAATGTCTATAAAATTGTAGAAACCATTGCTAATGAAAAAATATACTTTCTTCCAGATCAACTTATGGGGAAAAATTTAGTTAGAGAGATGAGGAGTCGCGGGATTAAAAAAGACATTCGTTATTTTACAGGAACTTGTTATGTTCATGAAGATTATGACGTGGAACAAATTTTTAAAGTTCGTACAGAATATCCACATGTAAAAATTGTAAGCCACCCTGAGTGTAAACCTGTTATTTGTGAAGAGTCAGATTTTGTGGGAAGCACTTCACAGATGCTTAACTATATGAGGGAAACGGAATCTAAAGAATTTATGATGTTAACCGAATGTGGGTTATCATCCAGGCTTCAAACGGAATTTCCTGATAAAACATTAGTCGGATCTTGTACCTTATGCCGGTATATGAAATCCAACACTCTGGAAGATATTCTTCGTGTCCTAAAAAATCCTGCCCCAAAAAATTATGTCACAATTGATGAAGGTATTCGTCAAAAGGCTTTAAAATCTATTGAAGCCATGTTTCGTTACACTCAACAGTAAGTCAAAATGACTCAAATTTTTCAAAATATTGTTGAAACCAAATATTATACCTTTGGTGAATTTCCCAATGAGTTAACCCTTAAAAGTGGAGAAAAACTAGGTCCTGTTACCCTAGCGTATGAAACTTATGGCGAACTCAATAAAGATAAGTCCAACGCGATTATTATTTTTCATGCCTTGACAGGAGACGCGCACGCGGCCGGCTGGCATAAAGGAGATAAAAAATCTGGGTGGTGGGATAGCATGATTGGGGTCGGAAAAGCCTTTGATACGGATAAATATTTTGTTATTTGTGTAAATACAATTGGCAGCTGTAAGGGAAGCACAGGGCCTTCGACTATTAATCCTAAAACCGAAAAGCCTTACGGCTTGGGATTTCCCGTAGTGACGATTGAAGATATGGTGGTTACGCAAAAACAATTGATTGACCATCTCGGTATTAAAAAATTATTCTGTTGCGCCGGCGGCTCAATGGGAGGCTTATTGGCCCTTAAATGGAGTGTTTTATACCCTGATTCAGCAGATTCTTTTGTTCTCGTAGCATGCAATTATCGACACACAGCACAACAAATTGCACTCCATGAGGTTGCTCGTCAGGCGATCATGACAGACCCTCAATGGGCAAAGGGAAATTATTATGGAAAATCGATTCCCGCCAATGGGATGGCAGTATCTCGTATGATTGGACACATTACTTACATGAGCGAGGCCTCCATGGAAGAAAAATTCGGTCGTAAGCTTATTCGGGAAGAAAAACTTGGTTATGACTTTTCCCATGATTTTGAAATAGAGAGCTATCTCAGTTATCGCGGAACCAGTTTTGTCCAACGCTTTGACGCGAATAGTTATTTATATTTATCCAAAGCCCTAGATTATTTTGATTTATCAGAAGAGGGAGATCTGATCGACATGTTTAAAAATATTTGCGCATACTTTCTCATTATTTCATTCAGTTCTGATTGGCTTTATCCTCCGTATCAATCTAAACAATTGGTCAAGGCGTTGAAAATTAATGATATTGATGTGTCCTCAATCATCATTGATACAAATTATGGACATGATGCTTTTCTAATAGAAGTTGAAGGACAGTCCCGGCTAATTAAAAATTTTCTGGTAAAAGTTGAGGAAGAAAAATAATTATAATCGTTCATAAATGATATAATTCGTAGGGGCAAACGCAGTGCCCGCCCCTACAATTTTTTTTTTAAAATTGGTATAAATGTATGCGAAGAGACCATCAAATTATCATAGATCTTGTTCAGTCCAATTCCAAGGTCCTTGATTTAGGATGTGGTGATGGAGAACTTTTATCTCTTCTTAAAAAGCAGAAGTCTTGCCGTGGCGTTGGAATTGAAATTGATGAAAAAGCCATTTATCAATGTGTGGAAAAAGGCGTATCTGTTTCTCAGGGAGACATTGATACAGGATTAGAAGATTACAATGATAAACGGTTTGACTATGTTATTCTTAATGATAGTTTGCAGGAAATACTCAATCCGGAAAAAGTTATTGAAGAATCTCTCCGTGTTGGAAAATATATTATTGTCGGTATTCCAAATTTTTGTAATATTTCAGCGCGTCTTCAAATTTTTTTTAAAGGGCGCGTGCCGGTAACCAAATGGCTTCCCTATAAGTGGTATAACACCCCGAACTTACGCTTTTTAAGCTTAAAAGATTTTCAATTATTTTGCAAAGAAAAGAAAATTAAAATAAAAGAGCGGCGAGCCCTGACATATACTCGGGAAATTTTACGTATGACAAATTTATTTGCATATATGGGAATTTATTTATTAGAAAAGAAAGGAACCTAACATGCCATATATTAATTTAAAATTAGTGGGCACATTATCACAAGAACAAAAACAGAAAATCGCAGAGGAGTTTTCATCGACATTGGAAAGGGTGGCTAATAAGCCTAAGGAGCATACGTATTTGGTTATTGATGAAGTTCCTGGTAAAAATTGGGCGAAAGGGGATAAGTTTTTTGCTTAATTCTTTAATTAGTGTCCCCTAAAAAATTGCTTTTAGAACGGCTTCATGGCTTATCAGTTTCAGAGCAAAGACGCTTTAAACATCCACTGTCTGACGAGCGAAGTGAGGAGTTTGGATGTTGCGTCTTTTCACTGATGCTTATGCCATGTTGAAGTGGAAAAAGCAATTTTTCAGGGGACACTAACTAGTATATTTCGTATGTGATCCATCGCAATAAGCTCCTTTTTCACTGCGTTTGCAGCCACACCAGGCAATCGTTTTTACTTCTTCAATGATTTCAATGACTGGATACAGGCCAGTCTCGCTATGGTTTCCATCGCAAAAAGGTCGTTTTTTAGATTCACCGCAAGAACACCAAGCATATCGACCAGGTTGCATTTCCATAACAAAAGCTTTATTAACGGCGTAAGGAAATTTCTTTTTCATTTAGTATTCTCCTAAATAGTTACTATCAATTGATAATCAAATTGTAATAAAGGTTAAAAACAAAATCAATGCTTAAAAAATACAAATACATCATCATCGGCTCAGGAATTATCGGATTAGCTATTACGCGCGAACTTAAAAAAAGGCAAAAGGATGCGAGTATTCTCATTATTGACAAAGAAGAGCGTGAAGCTGTTCATGCGTCAGGCCGTAATAGTGGGGTGCTGCACGCGGGATTTTATTACACCGCTGATAGTCTCAAAGCCAGGTTTACGGTTGAAGGCAACCGGGCTTTAAAGAAATATTGCTGCATCAAAAATATTCCTGTTAATGCCTGCGGTAAGCTCGTGGTCGCCAATGACGCGCAAGAATTGGAAAAGCTTTATGAATTAGAAAAAAGAGGAAAGAGCAACGGTTCATCTATAAAAATCATCGACGAAGAGAAAACGAAAAGCATTGATCCTAATGTGCGCACTTTTAAAAAGGCCCTTTATTCTCCGGATACAGCCAGTGTCAATCCCGTTGAGGTCTGTGCGGCATTAAAAAAAGACCTGACGGAAGAAGGCATTGAATTCTTATTCCAAACTCAATATTTAGGACATAAAGGAAATGCTATTCAAACAAACCAGGGAGATTTTGAAGCAGAGAAATTCATTAATTGTGCGGGTCTCTATGCCGACAAAGTCGCTCAAGGTTTTGGTTTTGGGCATAAATATACGATGATCCCTTTTAAAGGGCTTTATCTCAAATACACAAAAAATATAACGGATGTAAAAGTCAATATTTATCCGGTGCCTAATCTTAAAAATCCTTTTTTAGGAGTCCATTTCACTAAAACCGTTACTAATGAAATCAAGATAGGCCCCACGGCGATTCCGGCGTTCTGGCGTGAGAATTATGATGGTCTGGAAAATTTTCAACTGGATGAATTAGTCAATATCCTTGGCCATGAAGCCCTATTATTTTTTTCTAACGCGTTTGGATTTCGTCATCTTGCTTTTGAAGAAATGAAAAAGTATAATAAATCTTATTTTGTCGGTTTAGCCCGGAAGATGGTACATGCTATTGACCCAAAAGGATTTACCCAATATACTAAACCCGGAATTCGAGCCCAATTGCTTGATAAAGAAAAGTCCGCTCTTGTACAGGATTTTGTTGTTGAGGGCGATCATAAAAGTGTTCATATTTTAAACGCCGTTTCTCCCGCTTTTACGTGTTCGTTTCCTTTCGCAAAGTTTGTTGTGGAGAAATATATTGAGGTAAAAAACCAATGAGTTTTAAAAATATTCGAAAAATACCAAGTCCTGAAGAAATCATCGAGGCGATTCCTCTTAGTGAAGGTTTAAAAAAGGTTAAGCAACAAAAAGATGAAGAAATAAAAAATGTATTTACGGGAAAAAGTAACAAATTTATTCTGATTATCGGTCCCTGCTCAGCAGATAATGTTGACTCTGTCTGCGACTACACAGAACGATTAGCTAAACTACAGGATAAGGTTAGAGGCCGTCTTATTCTTATTCCACGTGTTTACACCAATAAACCCCGAACAACAGGAGAGGGATATAAAGGCATGGCGCATCAGCCGGATCCCAATGAAGATCCCCATATTGTGGAAGGGATGAAGGCTATTCGAAAGATGCATATCCGTGTGTTGGAAGAAACCCATTTAACCTCTGCTGATGAAATGCTCTATCCGGGTAATTACCCTTATTTAGAGGATATATTAAGCTATGTCGCGATTGGAGCCCGTTCGGTAGAAAACCAACAACATCGTCTAACAGTCAGCGGCCTGGACATCCCTACCGGGATGAAAAACCCAACAGCCGGCGATTTAAATGTCATGCTAAATTCTGTAGTTGCCGCTCAACTATCCCATACTTTTATTTATAACGAATGGGAAGTCAAAACATCCGGTAATGATTTGGCCCATTGTATTGTCCGCGGTGCGATTAATCAGTATGGACGCAATATTCCTAATTATCATTATGAAGATCTGATTTGGCTGGCTAATGCCTACAGTGACCGTGAGTTGGAAAATCCAGCAATTATTGTGGATGTCAATCATGCCAACTCCAGTAAAAATTTTCGTGAACAACCGCGTATTGCCCTTGAGGTGATCCAAAATATGAAACATTCCGGGCTGCTACAAAATATGGTCAAAGGCCTTATGATCGAGAGTTATATTATAGAAGGAAATCAGAACGTCTCGGGAAAAGAATACGGGCAGTCAATCACGGATGCCTGTCTTGGATGGGAAGACTCAGAAAAACTTGTACTCAATATTGCAGAGGAACTAAATAACGGATGAATACACCAAACAAACACCCGGTGTTTGTTTGGTGATATAAAAAGGATGCAATATAATGGATAAATATTTTACTCAGCTCCTTGAATCAATTGGTGAAGATATATCCCGGGAAGGGCTCAAAAAAACACCTCAACGCGCGGCCAATGCTTTTAAATATTTAACCAGGGGATACCACGATGATGTTGAAAAAATTATAAACGGGGCGATATTTGAGTCTGATAATGATGAGATGATTATTGTCAAAGATATTGAGCTTTATTCCTTATGTGAACATCACCTTTTACCATTTTTCGGAAAATGCCATGTTGGCTATTTACCTGATGGAAAGATTATTGGCTTATCTAAAATCGCGCGCATTGTGGATATCTTTGCCAGACGCCTGCAAGTCCAGGAAAATTTAACCAAACAAATTGCCGAGACACTCCTGGAACATACGGGAGCCAAAGGTGTCGGTGTTGTTATTGAAGCCAAACATTTATGTATGATGATGCGCGGTGTGGAAAAACAAAATTCCAGCATGAAAACCTCCTGTATGCTAGGCACCTTTCGCAAAGAAAGCTCAACACGAGCTGAATTTTTAAGTCTGATTCAATGATAACGTCCAAAATTAATGGAAAATATGATGTAAATTTCGTTCTATCTCCATACTATAGTATAATGATATGAAATTTATCAAGCCGACTACTAGTAGATCGTTTGATAAATTTCGTTCTATCTCCATATTATAGTATAATAATACGAAATTTATCAAGCCGACTACTAGATATTATTAATATGGCAAAAATACGGGTTACAAACTTAAGGTTGCGCACCATTATCGGCATCTATGATTGGGAGCGGACGGCAAAACAAGATATTATTGTCAATATTATTATGACTTTTGATGCAACAAAAGCTACTCAAAATGATGATTTAAATGATACCGTAGATTATAATGCCATAACTAAAAAAATTACCAAAGAAATAGAGGCATCCGGCTTTTTTCTTTTGGAAAAATTGGCAGATGTTATTCTAAATATTATTATGGAAAGCCCTTTAGTTAATGAGGCCTCTGTAAGAGTAGATAAACCTAACGCGCTCCATTTTGCTGATTCGGTATCTATAGAGTTGAGTAAACAAAGGACATAACATTGGAACTTTTATCAAATTTGGAATATTAACTATGTTTGGATATCTTATACTCCTGTTTACAATATTACCTGCCTTAGAGCTCGCCTTGCTTATTAATGTAGGCGGACATATTGGAATGGGGAACACCCTCACTATCATTATTTTAACCGGAGTGATTGGGGCATATTTAGCGCGTTTGCAGGGATTTTTTGTCCTGAAAAAAATTCAGGAAAGTATCAATCAAGGACAGATGCCGAGTTCCCAGTTATTAGATGGATTAATGATTTTGGCGGGAGGAATTTTTTTACTAACTCCGGGATTTATAACGGATGCCACAGGATTTTTACTATTAATCCCATGGACACGATCTTTACTCAAAATGGTTATTAAACGTAAGTTTGAATCCATGATCCAACAAGGGCAGGCAATGCATGTTTATTCATCAAGGAATAATCAAAAAAAGTATAACGACATTGACGTTTAATACATTTTTCTTGAAAAAATAAACTACCTCGGAGCAAGCCCACGAGGTACTGACCTAAGCATTTACAAACGAGGCAAGTCTCGGGAAATTAAACCCAGTTTAAAGATTGGCAGAATATTTTTTTGGCCAATCTCTTAATTAAAAATGATTGTTAGTATACAAAAAATCTAATAAGGAAATTTATGAAATTTAAAGATCGCGTTGTCTTTGTCACTGGATCCACCCGCGGGATAGGAAAAGAAGTCGCCAAAGCCTTTGCTAAAGAAGGGGCGATAGCAATCATTCTTGGACGCAACGTGGAATCGGCGGATAAAGTCAGCGCTGAAATTATTCAACAAGGAGGGAGGGCTGAAAGTTTTTTCTGCGACGTTACAAATCTTCAAAATGTGCAAAAAATCGTCAACAAAGTGCTTGACAAACATAAGCGCGTTGATATATTAATCAATAACGCAGGCATTACAAAAGACAATTTACTCCTCAGAATGAGTGAAAATGACTGGAATGAGGTCATGAACATCAATCTTCGAGGAGTTTTTAACTGTACTAAAATTATCACAAAAATAATGTTGCGAGCTAAAGAAGGCCGGATCATTAACATATCTTCAATTGTGGGCATCACCGGGAATGCCGGGCAAGCTAACTATGCGGCGAGTAAAGCGGGTATCATTGGTTTCACCAAATCCGTGGCACGTGAGATTGCTTCAAGAGGAATTACTGTCAATGCGATTGCTCCGGGGTATATTCAAACAGACATGACCGCGCAATTGAATGAAAAAGCTCGTCAAGAGCTTCTTAAAAATATTCCGTTAGGAAAGTTAGGATCAGCTAAAAATATTGCTGACACCTGCCTATTCCTTGCTTCAGAAGAAGCAAGTTATATTACAGGACAAACCCTTGTCGTTGATGGCGGCATGACAATCTAAAATCAAAAAATTATAATTTGGAGGCTAATCAATGGCAGTTGAAGAAAAAATTAAATCAATTATTGCTGAACAACTAGGCGTTAAACCGGAAGAAGTGACACCTGAGGCATCTTTTATTGATGATCTCGGAGCGGATTCTTTAGATACTGTTGAACTTATTATGGCACTGGAAGAAGAATTTGGGGTTGAAATTCCGGATGAAGACGCGGAAAAAATGATGAGCGTTGGGGATGCCATTAAATACATCAACGAAAAATCTTCATAAAAAAAATATAATTTTTTAAATTTTACAAATTTTTATAATGCCTCGGCGTAACACCGAGGCGTTATTTATGTTAGGAATTATACCAATTCTATAGAAGGTTTCTCTAATAATGAAAAAACAACGCGTTGTTATTACAGCCTTAGGCGTTATTTCACC
>CAZIRV010000065.1:0-12819 GCA_964541845.1 uncultured Planctomycetales bacterium | reverse complement strand
TGATATCGAACTGGATGATATTGCGCTAAAATCCAATAGTCTGCCGGCCTAAGATTTTCCAAGGGAAGGTTCGCAAAAATTTTGACTTTTAACGGTGGATATTCACCCATGTGAAGCTCCATATCTCCAGCCTCTTTTAAATGCTCTACACTTATTGTTGGAACAACCCCTTCTCGAGCATTTTTGATCATAGAAACAACTTCATTGCTGACTTTCGTCCACATCACTGCAAGTGCTTCAATATTGTATCTTGTGTCCAACAACATCCAAGATATTTAGCGATCAGAAAGCTCTCTGGCGTCAATTCCAAATCTTTCCCAGGTATTGTATTCCCTCACCCATGCTGGATGAAGTTGATTAATTCCCATAGATGTTTTTCCATCAATGACAACACCTCCAATAAAATCAGCTTTCTGACCGTTGATTCTAAATTTTTCTATAAATGATAATTTTTTAAATAGTTCTGTTGTGCCCTCAGGAATAGATCCTCGCCTTTCTGCTACTTGTAGTCCCCTTAGAAAGGTGTAATCAATAGTGTAAAACATCTGGGAATATCCTATGGCAGCAGCAACTAATAATTCCGGAGGTAAATTATGTTGCGAAGCACTTTCTTTAGAATATCTAATAATGTCTTCGGGCATCTATAATATTCTCCTAGTCAAGTATAATACTTCCCTTGTCCAGACCAAACTTAAGGAACTTTAAGGGGGGTAATTTGTTTGGGCATTACAAAGGGAATGCCTGAATAAACTTCCCACGGTGTTTGATAATTCAATGACTGATGTAACCGCTCCATATTATAAAAATTAAAAAATATTTTTAACCCCTGCCTAACATCTGTTATTGTCTGATATTTATGAACATAAATATTATCATATTTTACTGTTCGCCATAACCGTTCAATAAAAATATTATCAAATACTCGTCCACGTCCATCCACACTAATTTGAATATTATTATCTATCAATTTTTGTGTAAAAACCTTTGATGTAAATTGTGACCCTTGATCTGAATTAAATATACTAGTGGTCTGAATTTAAGGCTATATTATAGTCCTGCCCGAAGGGCATCGAGCGAAGCTCATACTCAAAAATTAACAGGGAGCACGTACTTTAGTGCGTGGGGATCCAATCTTAAAAAAATTGTATGGCTGTTATTTATCAAAGAGCTTACCTCGCTATGACCCAGTCTGCTTGGGGTGGGGAGGTTCATCGAAAGAATTTTACAACCTTGCATTCCTCGTAGGTTCATAATATAATAAATTTACTTTTTAGCCGTACAGGAAAGTGTAAAATTTTTCTATCGGTAGTTAAAATCGCACAAGCAGGAATTAAGTAAAAATAATTTTTTTGTTCATATTCACTTAATTCTTTATCGCGTAACGATTTTTTTGAATACAAATTATTATTAATACTTAATGTATTTTTGGGGAGGAATTATGGGAGAAACGGCACAAGTTATTCTTGATGGAAAAGCGTATGAGTTTCCGGTAATTGTGGGAACAGAAAATGAAAAGGCTATTGATATTACAAAATTACGCGGGGAGTCAGCCTATATCACGTTGGATAATGGTTTTGGAAACACCGGGGCCTGCACAAGTGCGATTACATTTTTAAATGGGGAAAAAGGAGTTCTAAGATATCGGGGCATTCCGATTGAACAGGTCGCGGAAAAATCAACGTTTATTGAAACTTCTTACCTGTTAATGTATGGCGAACTGCCATCTCAGATGGAATTGGAAGAATTCCAAAAATCTTTTATTGATCAGATGCCATTGCATCCGGATATGCTTAAATTTTTTGATGGTTATCCGAAAGGTGGGCATCCGATGGGGCTGTTATCCGCGATGGTGTGTTCTTTGTCCGGCTATTATCCTGAACTGCTTAAACCCGAATCGACCCAGGCAGAAATCAAGAAAATGGCCGCGGAGCTTTTAGCTAAAGTCTGTACGATCTCTGCCTACACATATAAAAAATCAATTGGAAAAGATTTTGTTCCTCCGCGTTTAGATTTTTCTTATGTTGAAAATTTTCTTCACATGATGTTCTCGACTAAAGAAAAAGAGTATGAAATCGATTCAACTGTTGCAAGTGCTTTAGAAACGCTTTTGATTTTACACGCGGATCATGAGCAAAATTGCAGTACCTCAGCGGTTCGTCTTGTGGGAAGCTCCTGGGCTAACCTATTTGCATCGGTTTCCGCGGGCGTGTGCGCGCTTTGGGGGCCTCTCCATGGGGGAGCTAATCAAAAGGTTGTCGAAATGCTTGAAAATATTCAGCAAGATGGGGGCGATGTTAATAAATTTATTTCTAAAGCTAAAGATCCTGATGATCAATACCGTTTGATGGGATTTGGTCATCGTGTTTATAAAAATTTTGATCCACGCTCGAAGATTATAAAAAAATGCCTTGACGATATGTTTGAAAAATTAGGGATTACAGATCCTTTGGTGGATATTGCGGTAAAGTTGGAAGGGGCGGTTCTTAAGGATGAATATTTTAGCCAGCGCAAACTGTATCCAAACGTGGACTTTTATAGTGGGATTATTTACAAAGCGATTGGCATTCCAACAGATATGTTCCCGGTAATGTTCGCGATTGGACGGATGCCAGGATGGATTGCCCATTGGAAAGAGATGAAGGAAAATCCAAAATCCAAGATTGGACGACCACGTCAAATTTATACGGGTTACACTGAAAGAAATTATGTTTCAATCGGAAGTAGGAAGTAATACCAATTTTACTAATTAATTTCTGATATTAATTTTACTTAGGATCGGTTCAAAAATAACCTCGACAATCATGACATAGGTGTTGTCGGGTTGAGATATATAGTTGTCGAGGTTATTTTTGAATGATTCCTTATCTCGACGTTTTTACGAGTAAGTAAGCTTTTTAAATGAATACTTATTTAATGGAATTGATATAAAGAAAGGATATATTTATGATAGCATTTCAACCATCAGCAAAATTTGATAAACAGGCTTCAATAATTTTATTAGATCAGGGAGAAGTTAAGAAAAAAAGTTTCCCCGAGATCCCTAAGAACTTAAAGAAGCTTGTTTTATCTGCCATTGGATCTAATCAATTTTCCGGAGATGAGGGCCAAATTTTTCCATTAGTATTTGATCAAAAAATTATTCTTTTAGTTGGTGTTGGAGCAAAGAAGGATTTATCTTTGACCGCATTACGGATGACAGTGCGTAAAGCATTTATGTCCGCATATTTAGCTGAAATTAAAGATGTTGAATTGCATCTTCACGATCAAAAAGATGATAGTGTTGTCTCAGTTATTGAAGGAATTCTCATTGGATCGTACAAATGGAAAAAATATATTACGAGAAAAGATGATGATAAAACAGTTGATGAAAAAAATGTTTATTTGGTTATTAATAAAAAGGAGGTTTTTGAGGATGCAATAGTCATTTGTGAAGGCAATAATTTAACACGAGATTTGATTAATGAGAACGCGGATGTTGCCACGTCAACACATATTGAAAAGGTTATTCAAAAATTAATTAAGGGCAAGAAGAATATTTCTGTAGAAATTCTTAATAAAAAAGAAATGAAGACTAAAGGTCTGGGACTTCATTTAGCGGTTAATCAGGGGAGCAATAAAGAACCAAAATTAATTATCGTTAAATATGCGGGGGCTTCTAAAAAGGAGCCGTATACGGCGATTGTTGGAAAAGGGATCACGTATGATGCCGGAGGAATCAATTTAAAACCATCCGGCCATATTGAAACGATGCGGCAAGATATGAGTGGAGCAGGGGCGGTCGTTGGCATTTTAAAGAATTTTTTGTCTTTAAAACCGAAAAAAAATATTTTGTTTGTTTGTACGCTAGCGGAAAACGCGATAGGCTCCAACGCGTACAAACCCGGGGAAATCATTAAAGGGTATGCAGGCAAAACCGTTGAGATTGGAAATACAGACGCGGAAGGGCGTTTAGTATTGGCTGATGCGATTTCTTATGTTATTAAAAATTATAAACCCTCGCGGTTGATTGATATCGCGACTTTGACAGGAGCTTGTGTGGTTGCCTTGGGATGTGACTACACGGGACTGGTTTCAACGGATGACCAACTGGCAAATCAATTATTGGCCTCTGCGCAAAAGACAGATGACCGTGCGTGGCGACTGCCTTCTTATAAGGAATTAAAAAGTTCGGTGAGTTCCAAGATCGCGGATATTCGTAATTTAGGTTTTCCAAAAGGGGCAGGAGGAACGATTACGGCCGCGGAATTCCTTCGTCAATTCGCGGAAGTGGATGGTACGAAGTGGGCCCATCTTGACATTGCGGGAACAGCCTTTGTAGAAGGTCATACACGAATGTACTTTGCGTATGGAGCCACAGGAGCTGCCGTTCGTCTATTGACGGATTTTTTACGGAATAAATAATGAAATTTATCTCTATAAGGTAATGAAAAAATATAAAACATTCTTTTATGTCCTTTCTATTTGTGCGGGGTTATCTTTTTTATTTTTAGAAAACTCTTTTTCTCTCCCTCAAAATAAAGTCCAGATTATTCAATTAAATGACGATACCATTAATCCTGTTACGGCGGAATATGTTATTAACGCCATTGATAAGGCAGAGGCTGATAACGCGGCGTGTCTTATAATCAAATTGGATACTCCCGGAGGGCTATTAAGTTCAACACGTCTTATTGTTAAAAAAATGTTAACAGCGAAAGTTCCTGTTATCGTTTACATCGCGCCAAGTGGTTCCCGTGCGGGGTCGGCAGGAGTTTTCATTACCTACGCGAGTCATGTTGCCGCTATGGCCCCTTCCACGAATATTGGCGCGGCCCATCCGGTTAAAATGGGTGGAGGCTGGATTCCAAGAAGAAGAAACACCCCTGAAAAAGAAAAAATTGGGAAGGAAACAACCAAAGATTCTGAAGCTTTAGAGCCCGATGATGATCCGATGGAAAACAAAATTATGCAGGACACGGTGGCCTTTATACGCGCGATTGCTAAAGAGCGTAAACGGAATGAAGAATGGGCTGTCAAGAGCGTGACCAAGAGTTTGTCCATTACGGATAAAGATGCTTTGGAAAAGGGAGTTATTGAAATTATCGCGAAGAATGAACAGGATTTACTGGCTCAATTAGATGGGCGCACGGTTATTATTAATGGGGAAGAACAGATTTTAAAAACAAAGGGTGTGTCTATTGAATATCTTGACATGGATGCCCGACAGAAATTTTTTAATATTTTAGCCAATCCTAATATTGCTTATTTCTTAATGATTTTAGGATTTTATGGGCTTCTTTTTGAAGTGACTCATCCTGGTTTTGGTGTTCCCGGGATCATGGGGATCATTTTTTTAATACTGGCTTTTTATAGTATGCAAACACTCCCGACAAATTACGCCGGATTAGCGCTATTAATTTTAGGGCTCATATTACTCATAGCTGAGGCCTATATTCCTGGTTTTGGTCTTTTAACTCTGGGAGGTCTTGTAAGTTTAATTTTAGGATCTATGTTGCTTTTTGAATCTGTTGATCCCATTATGCGCGTTTCAATGGCGGCAATCATTGCTTTTTCAATGACAACAGCCGTTATTACCATTTTTTTGATACGCCTCGTAATTCGTTCGCAAAGATTAAAGGTTCATGGGGGAAGAGAAGGTCTTATCGGTGAGGTTGGGGAGGCACAAACACATTTAACCGCAGGGAAAAAAGGAAAGGTGTACGCTCACGGGGAGCTTTGGAATGCTATTTCTTCAGAAGTTATAAAAAAAGGGGAGGAAATTTGTATTGAAAATGTTCAGGGGCTAACTTTAATAGTAAAACGAAAAAAGAGGAGAAATCATAATGTCAATTTTAATGTTTGTTGTAGGTTTGATTATTTTTTTAGCTTATAATTGGTTGAAATTCCCGAAGGAGTATGAACGTTTGGTTGTTTTTCGTTTAGGCCGTGTTATTGGAGAACCTCGTGGTCCCGGATTCACATTTGTATTATGGCCCATTGAACAAGCGGTAACCGTGAGTTTACGCGTTGTCACCTTGGATGTTCCCCCTCAGGATATTATTACCAAAGATAATATTTCTGCCAAAGTGAATGCGGTCGCTTACTTTCGTGTTTTGGATCCGATTAAGTCCATTATTGAGGTACAAAATTATCAATACGCGACGTCTCAAATGGCGCAAACAACATTACGGAGTGTTTTAGGAGAAATGGAACTTGATGAGTTATTATCTCAGCGGGAAGAAGTGAATACTAAGTTGCAAACTATTTTGGATAGGCAAACAGATCCATGGGGAATTAAAGTTTCAAATGTGGAATTAAAGCATGTAGATATTACAGAGGATTTGCGTCGTGCTATGGCGCGACAAGCCGAGGCAGAACGGGAACGGCGTGCGAAAATTATTGCCGCTGAAGGAGAATTTCAGGCTGCTGCGAAAATTTGTCAAGCGGCCGATCTCATGCAGAAATCTCCGATGTCTCTTCAATTACGTTATTTACAGACACTCGTTGAAATTGGCAGCGAAAATAATACAACAACCCTTTTTCCAATCCCCATTGATATTTTTAAAGCCATGACGGAAAAAGTTGTAGGAACAGGGAAAGAATAAGTGGATTTTAAATGAGTTTAATGCTTTGATGAATCATCAGCCCAAGGAATCGTTCAAAAATAACCTCGGCAATCATGAAATAGGTGTTGTCGGGTGGAGATATATAGTTGTCGAGGTTATTTTTGAGCCTATCCTAAGCCATTTCGGAAGATAAAGGATAATATTATGAAACTACAAAAAGGAGCAGTTAAGGATGAGTACTAGAATAGAAACAGATAGTATTGGAGAAATTGAAGTTCCGAGTGATAGGTATTATGGTGCGCAGACCGCGCGTTCTTTGATAAATTTTAAAATTGGGGTGGAGCATTTTCCGCCATCGATTATTCGGGCATTAGGGCGTATTAAGAAAGCAGCCGCACTCGTTAATGAAGAACTGGAAGTCCTGCCAAAAGAAAAATCCGCCCTTATTGTTCAAGTGGCTGAAGAGGTTATTGATGGAAAGTTAAATGATCATTTCCCCCTTTTTGTCTGGCAGACAGGCAGTGGAACGCAGACAAATATGAATGCCAATGAGGTTATTTCCAATAGGGCCATTGAGTTAGCAGGGGGTGAAATGGGGAGTAAAAACCCGATTCATCCTAATGATGATGTTAATAAGTCACAATCGTCCAATGATGTTTTTCCAACGGCCATGCATGTTGCCGGTGTTGAGCAGATTCATGATCAGTTGATTCCAAAGATTGCAAAATTACGTGATGCCTTAGAGACAAAAGCAGAAGAGTTTAAAGGGATTATCAAGATAGGACGGACTCATTTAATGGATGCGACCCCGCTCACATTGGGTAATGAATTTTCAGGATACGCGCAGCAATTGAGTAACGGGCTTGATCGCATTTATGGGGCCTTGCCAAGGCTTTATGAACTCGCTTTGGGGGGGACAGCGGTGGGAACCGGATTAAATACACATCCTGATTTTGCAGAAAAAGTAGCCGAAAAAATCGCGGAAATTACAGAGAAACCGTTTATTACCAGTAAAAATAAATTTGAGAGTCTAGCTGCCCATGACGCGATTGTGGAGTTTAGCGGTGTTCTAAAAACAATCGCGGTTTCTTTGATGAAAATTGCCAATGATATCCGCTGGTTGGGCTCCGGGCCCCGTTGTGGTATTGGAGAAATTACATTGCCTGCTAATGAACCTGGAAGTTCTATTATGCCGGGAAAGGTTAATCCTACACAATGTGAGGCCATGACTATGGTGTGCGCGCAGGTGATGGGCAATGACACAACGATTAACATTTCCGGAGCCAGTGGAAATTTTGAATTGAATGTTTTTAAACCTGTTTTAATTTATAACCTTCTTCAATCTATTCGTCTTATGGGAGATGCCTGTGCAAGTTTTACTGAACATTGTGTTTGTGGAATTAAACCGAATATTGAAAATATTCAGAAGAATTTGAATAATTCTTTAATGTTAGTGACTGCTTTAAACGCGCATATCGGTTATGATAACGCAGCTAAAGTTGCCAAAAAAGCGTACGCGGAAAATATAACGTTAAAAAAAGCTGTCTTTGAGTTAGGCTTTTTAAGCGAAGCAGATTTCGATAAAATTGTGCGTCCGGAGAAAATGGTCGGACCTAAACAATGACGCGTTTATGTAGGACCGGGCACAAGGGCCCGCCCCCTGCAGTAGAGAAAATTTTAGGAGGGTATATATGGTTAAACAAAATACAGATGAACGGCGGCGTTGGTTACGCGCGAAACGCGTTTTAAGTATTCAATATCGATTGTTTAAGTCTAAGACAAAGAAATCTGACACAAAATGGGATATGTCTACGACAGAAGATATGAGCCTTGGAGGTTTAGCATTTCAGGTAAATCAGGACTATCATATTGGAGATATTTTGGAAATGAAAGTGGTGATGGCAGGAGCTCTGGATATTTTTACAGGTCAGGCGGAAGTTGTTCGAATACAAAAAAATAAAAATGCAACCTCTTCAAAGCTTGGTGTGAAATATTTAAAAAAAATAAAAAAGAATTTAAGAAAGTCAGAGGGAAGAAGATCAGCAAGAAGGATATAAAAGTTTTAAAATATCCAAGGCTGTTTTGAGTTCCCAATAGCGGGTTTTCGACATTGGGATTTTTTTTTGCAGCGATAGAAAAGATTAAGGCTTGACAACAAGATGGAATTGTTTTATCATAATACATGAACATATGTTCATATATAAAAAAATATAATGACAGAAATATCCAAAAAAAATAAATCAAATTGTGAGGTTTTTTATGTGAATGAAAAGAAGGTATGCTCTGTAAGAAAAACGATGGAGCAAGATGAGGTTATTGTAAAAATTTCCCAGACTTTTAAAGTATTAGGCGATCCAACAAGAACAAAAATAATTTTTGCCCTTTCCAAGGAAGAACTATGCGTGTGCGATATCGCCACGCTTCTAGGAATCAGTCAGTCAGCGACATCTCATCAGTTGAGGGTCCTTAGAAATATGAATCTTGTGAGGTATCATAAAGAAGGAAGGGTTGCCTTTTACTCTCTTGATGATGAACACATTAAAAATTTATTTGATGAAGGATTAAAGCATGTAGAAGAGGGGTAAATTTTTTAATTAAATATGTGAATGTATGTTCACGTATAAGTGATACAAATTCCACTAACTAATTCCTGACATTAGTTTTACTTATCTCGACGTTTTTACGAGTAAGTAAGCTTTTTAAATGAGTACTTATTTAATGGAATTGGTATGAATAAGGAGATGTCAATGGTTGAAATTATTAATAATTTTATTGGAAAATTTCGGTCGAAAGCTAATTGTTGTACCATAGATGACAATCAAGAACTTACGGGTTTAGATAAGATCGTTATTGTCGGAAACCCTAATGTTGGCAAGAGTGTTATTTTTGGAGCCCTTACAGGCCGATATGTTACAGTTTCCAATTATCCAGGAACAACTGTTGAGGTATCAAAGGGGAAGGGGAAATTTGAAGGTGGAGAATATGAAGTCATTGACACTCCCGGCATGTATTCCTTTCTTCCTATAACTGAAGAAGAAAAGGTGGCCAGGTCAATTCTTTTGGAAAAGCAACCCATTGTGGTTATTCATGTTGTGGATGCTAAAAATTTAGAAAGGATGCTCCCGTTTACTTTTCAACTTATTGATGCGGGTATGCCATTAATATTAAATCTCAATATTATGGATGAAGCGGAAAGATTGGGGTTAACCATTGATGTAGAAAAACTTCAAGAGATTTTAGGAATCCCTGTCGTCAAGACTATTGCCACTGAAGGTAAAAATATAGAAGATCTTAAAAATAAAATTATTTCTTATAATCCGGAAAATTTAAAAAAGAGGGATTTTCCGTATGAAGGGGATGTAGAAAAAGCTTTAGGAAAAATAGAATTATTGCTTAAATCTGAATATCAGATATCTAAAAGAATGATAGGGCTTCTCATGCTTTTGAAAGATGAAGAGCTTACGAGTGTAGTTTTAAACCAAGAAAAGGACCATTTTCATGAAATCCAAGAAGTTATTGATGCGGCAAGGTCTCACCACTCTCATTCCTTAAGTTATGTCATTACAACAGAAAGGCAAAAAATAGCAAGTGCCCTTTGCAAAAAAGTTATTTCTATAAAAAAAGTGAACAAAGTAGATTTTAGAGAAAAAATAAGCAGTCTAACAATGAATCCATGGACAGGATTGCCTCTTTTTCTTGTTATTATTTATGCCATGTATGAATTTGTGGGGGTCTTTGGCGCTCAGGTTTCTGTGGAATTCTTGGAGGTAAAAGTGTTTGGAAACTACATTAATCCTTTCGTGAACAAATGGGTTTCGTCTGTTATTCCGTGGAAAATAATGCAGGATCTTTTTGTGCATGATTATGGGATTATTACCTTGGGAATAAGGTATGCTGTAGCGATCATTCTGCCGGTTGTGACTACATTTTTTATTGCTTTTTCAATTATTGAAGATTCAGGGTATCTTCCAAGACTGGCAATGCTTATCGACAGGGCGTTTAAAAAAATTGGTCTGAATGGCAGGGCAGTCATTCCTATTGTTTTGGGTTTCGGATGTGATACTATGGCAACGATGGTAACCCGAACCCTGGAGACAAAAAGGGAACGGATTATCGCCTCAATACTTTTGGCTTTAGCCATTCCCTGTTCAGCACAGCTAGGAGTTATTCTGGCCCTTTTAGCAGGAAATGTGAAAGCATTGTGGATATGGATTACCGTTATGATATTTGTTTTTATTCTTATTGGGTATTTGGCAGCCCAAATCATGCCCGGTGAAAGGCCTTTATTCTATATGGAAGTTCCACCTTTGAGATGGCCAAAACTTACAAATGTACTCACTAAGACTTATACCCGGGTGGAGTGGTATTTTAAAGAAATTTTCCCCTTATTCATTCTGGCCAGTATCTTTATCTGGGCAGGCAAGATTACTAAAATTTTTGATCTTATGGTCAAATTATTGGAACACCCTGTTCAATGGCTGGGTTTGCCAAAAGAATCAGCCGTGGCATTTTTATTTGGATTTTTTAGAAGGGATTATGGTGTCGCCGGACTTTATGATTTAAAGAAGGCCGGTATTCTTAATGGAGTTCATTTGGTTGTTGCAGTCGTTACGTTAGCCCTTTTTATCCCTTGCATCGCTCAATTTGCCATGAATATTAAGGAAAGAGGCTTAAAGACAGCACTTCTTATGGCAGGGTTTATTTTTCCATTCGCATTTCTAGTTGGAGGTTTGGTTAATTTCATACTAATTACTTTTGGAGTGAAGTTATGAAATGTCCTTTATGTGGACTAGAATTTAGGGAACAAGAAGCCCAGAAGGCTTGTGGCCGATGCATGCTTGCTAAATCCTGTGGTTTAGTAAAATGTCCGAATTGTGGCTATGAATCTCCAATTGAATCAAAGATTATAAAAAAAATAAAGCAATGGGGGAAGAAAAAAAATGGAACTATCTAATATCGAAGAAGACATTTTGAAGACTCTTTGGGTTTCTCAGAAAGAAAAAGGGAATACGGATACCAGTATAAAGTGGCTTATCAGTGAGAAAAATAAAGAGGCTTCTTTCTCTGAACTTAGTAAAATAGGATATGTATCCGTTAAAGATGATAAGATAAGGCTCCTTGGCAAAGGAGAAGCCTGTGCCAAGAATATTGTCCGAAGACATCGTCTTGCTGAACGGCTTATGGTTGATATACTTCAACTTAAAGAAAATTTAATACACAAGACAGCCTGTCAATTTGAACATATGATCCAGCAGGAGGTAGAGGAGAGTATATGTGTTTTGTTAGGTCATCCCAGGGCTTGTCCGCATGGGAAACCGATTCCTCAGGGAAAGTGCTGTCTTGAATCAAAGTGGGTAGTTGAATCAAGTGTAAAACCCTTGTCAGCTTTAAACACTAAGCAAAAGGGCAAGATTGCTTATCTTCATACGGGTGACGACAAAAAGTTACAAAAACTTATGGTTATGGGTGCGTTGCCAGGCATAAAGATTTCTCTTTTACATAAAGTTCCTTCTTATGTTTTTCAGATTGGTCATACTCAGGTTGCAGTTGACAAAGAGATGGCAAGCGGTATTTACGTAAGGTTAGAAAAATAATCTATCTTCATTTGAGTGAAAGGGCTAACTCTTAAACTCAGAAACTAATCCTTGAATGGATTGTTTGGCGTCACCGAAGAGCATACGGGTATTGTCGAAGAAGAAGAGTTCATTTTGAACACCGGCAAACCCGGTGTTCATGGAGCGTTTGAGAACGAAGACGGTTTTGGCTTTATCAACGTTTATAATGGGCATGCCGTAAATGGGACTGGCTTCATCGTGGCGGGCGGCTGGATTAACAACATCATTAGCTCCAATGACGACAGCGACATCAACGGTTTCGATAATAGGATTAATGTTATCCATCTCAACTAATTGGTCGTAGGGAACATTGGCTTCGGCTAAAAGAACATTCATATGTCCCGGCATCCGTCCGGCAACAGGGTGGATGGCGTAATTGACTTCAGCACCGTTTTCTTCTAATAACTCTCCTAATTCTCGAACCACATGTTGAGCTTGCGCGACAGCCATTCCATATCCAGGGACAAAGACGACAGATTGCGCAGCTTCTAAAACAAAATAGGCATCTTCAACGCTGATCGGTTTGACTTCCCCCTGCACCCCGTCAGATGATTGTTTCTGTGTGACAGAACCAAAACCGCTAAAAAGGACATTTGTTATAGAACGATTCATGGCTTTACACATAATTTGAGTAAGGATAATGCCACTGGCCCCTACTA
>CAZIRV010000064.1:0-12839 GCA_964541845.1 uncultured Planctomycetales bacterium | reverse complement strand
TTGATAATCTCCGTGAACAGGGATGCAAGTCGGGTGAATTTGTGTATAACAAGGGTTTGCAAAAAATGCCCCTTTTTTATGCGCACGCCATGCTGCCGTTACGTTACAGGCTTTCGCATTTGTTGAAAGATAAAAAGCATTGGAATAACCCCCTGTGGCCAATACAACGGCATCGGCAGCATGAGATTCTATTTTTCCTGTTATCAAATCCCTCGTCACAATCCCACGCGCCACGCCATCAATGATAACGACATCCAGCAACTCAATGCGTGTGTATAATTTAATCGTGCCTTTTCCAACCTCTTTCATTAGCGCACTGTAGGCCCCCAGCAAAAGCTGTTGACCTGTTTGGCCACGCGCGTAAAATGTTCGGGAGACCTGAGCCCCTCCAAAAGAACGATTATCTAAATATCCGCTATACTCACGTGCGAATGGTACCCCTTGTGCCACACATTGGTCAATAATATTATTGCTCACCTCTGCTAAACGGTAAACATTAGATTCTCGGGAACGAAAATCGCCCCCTTTAATCGTGTCATAAAATAAACGATAAATACTATCCCCATCATTCGGATAATTTTTAGCCGCATTGATTCCCCCCTGCGCTGCAATACTGTGAGCTCTGCGTGGGCTATCCTGAATACAAAATGAACGAACATTGTATCCCATTTCCGCCATTGATGCTGCTGCCGAAGCTCCGGCTAAACCGGTGCCAACCACAATCACATGATATTTCCGTTTATTAGCCGGATTAACCAATTTAATCTTAGCTTTATGGTTAGTCCACTTATCTCTTAACGCACCGGATGGAATTTTAGAATCAAGCATGATTTTATTTTAAGAGGCTACATGTCCCTGTTTTACTTAAATACTTAAATAAAGAATAAAAATTGGAATACTACTAAATGCAATAGTAATAACTCCACCCATAATGTTACTCACATTCTGAATCCTTCCCGCTCCAAATTTATCAGACCCAAATGTCTGCGCCACACTTTGAATTGCGTGACTCAGGTGAAGGCCCAGCGCAATCATTGCGATAATATAGAAAAAGCTATGAAAAGGATTCGAAAAAGAATTGAAAACAACTCCGTAAACTCCAAAATCTTTATTATAAATCATGGTCCTTGAACCAAGGTGATTTATAAATGTGAAATCTAATAAATGCCAAACAACAAAGGTAAGAATAACAGTTCCTGTGAATGGCATTAAACGTGTGGCTAAAGAACGTTTTTCAGAAGGTGTATAAACTGAATATTTAACAGGACGTGCCTTGGAATTATCCCAAGCCAAAAGAAATGTAAAATACATATGTACAAAAAATATAAATGTAAGTCCTGCCTCAATTAAATAAAGGCCTGGGCGTAATTTTGCTAATTTTGCTGCATAATGATTAAAAGCTTCCGGACCCATATAAATAAATAAATTACCAACCAAGTGTCCAATAATAAATAAAATCAGACACAATCCGGTTATAGCTACGGTCTGTTTTCTCCCTACGGAAGATTTAAAATATTGACAACAGGAATGCATGGCTATTAAATAATTTGAAAATAATATTAATGATTGTGTGAATTAATACCAAATCCACTAATTAATTCCTGATTTAATTTTATTTATCTCGACATTTTTGCGAGTAAGTAAGCTTTTTAAATGAGTACTTATTTAATAAAATTGGTATAAAATCTAATATACAAGAACTGGCGAAAATTTCAAATAATATTTGATAAATTTTTCGAAAAAATTCATAAGGAAAAATCAAAGGAAAAATTTTCATTGATTAACCTTGCTTTTTAAACCCAAAAAATATTTGTTATCAACATTTGCCCCAAATTTTTTAGCCTTTAAAATATCCTCAAAAGATATTTTCCATGCTCCCTGGTCGTGATACACAATAGAACGAAGGTAATAGGCTTTAGAAAAATTTTTGTCAATAATGATCGCCTTGTTCAAATCGGAAATAGATTCTTCATAGCGTCCAATCTGATAGTATAAATTAGCTCTATTTAAATAAACATTTTTATTATTAGGCTGAAATATAATCACTTTAGTAAAATCAGCATAGGCCAAAGAATATTTTTTCTGTTTTAAAAACATTAACCCTCTGCTGTTAAAAACTTTCATATATCCAGGCCAAAACTTAAAGGCTTTCTGAAAATCTTTTAATGCCAAATCATACTCTCCTTTATCAGAATAAACCGTACCTCTACTATTATAGAGAAGAGCATCGGATGGATCAATGGAGAGACCTTTATTGAAATCCTTTAAAGCTAAATCTAAATCTCCACGAGACAAATAAATATTTCCTCGGTTAAAATAGGCCACAGAATCATCCGGCTCTAATGTAATAGCTTTTTGATATTCGCTCATAGCCAAAGCATACTCTCCTTTGCGCCAATATTCGGCCCCGAGATTGTTATGTGGACGTGATTTGTTCGGAGATTTACGGACAACATCTTCTAAAAATCCAACTTTATCGGCCCAGACTATATTCCTCTGATAAGTGAGAAATGAAAAGCATACAATAATTATCGCGCTTACAGTTAAAACCTTTTTTTCTCCCACACAAAATCTCAATATTTCCGGTAATAACAAAACAAACCCAACCATGGGCAAATAAAGACGGTGCTCAAAAATAACGTCTGCGATAGGAAATATACTTGACTCTAAACTTAACGTTATAAATATCCAAAAAATAGCAAATGAATGTAACCTTTTTCCATTTTTATAAAACCGCATGGCCAAAAAAATAAGTAAAATCAAAATACTAAAGGAGACCAAAACATCTATATTAAAAAAACTTTTAGAAATAGGATAATCGTAATCTAAATTTTGGTTGACTGGAAAAAATAAAAGCCGTAGATAAGTAATTAAAACTCTAAACTGTGTAAATAAATATTCCATTCGTGTTATCGTTATTGTTTCCCGCGTCATATTCAATATTTTTTCGGGATCAAAAGATTTATACTTCCATAAAACTAAAAGCACCGGAACAATACTAACCACTAAAACAAATGGGATAATATCTAATATAATATCCTTCCATTTTCGTCCTTGCCCTTTAAAAAAATGGACTTCATATAAAAAAACGGCTAAGGGTAACGTCACAATAATAGGTTTACAAAATACACCTAAAAAAGCCATAAATAAGGCCAACCGATAATAAAAGACCTGGTTGTTTCTCCTATAAGAAATATAACTTACCAATGATGCCAAATAAAAAAATGTCGTTAACAATGTTGAACGTTGCGCAACATAAGTTACAGCGGAGGTTTGAATAGGGTGGACTAAAAAGAATAAGGTTGATAAAAACGAAAATAAAAAAATAGATTTATTTTTATGTTCGTCCTGACCATAGTGTTGCCTTAATGTGAAATAAATAAAAAAATAGAGGATCAAAGTGACCCCAATATGAATACCCCAATTGACGCCATGATAACCTTCGGGAGAAAATTTTCCATAGTGATAATTCACAGCAAAAGACAAATGTGTTAAAAAACGGGATGGGTCAAAATGCCAAATTAAAAAAATATTTTTAAGGTTCGTAATGGTTGGATTATAAGTGATGACTAAATCATCATCAAATTGAAACGGAGCTCGAAATGAGGGTCTGTATATCAAAAACCCAAGAATAATTACAAAAAAAACAATAAATATGAAATTGTTTTTTTTAATTGAAGAATTCCTATCGTAAACCATCTAAATATTTTTGATATTGTCTTTGTTGTTTTTCCCAAGTAGCCAGTATTTTTTCGTATCTATCCTGTAGATTAGATTTTTTTTTAAAATGGTCCACTAATTCTTCCAACAATTTGGTTTGTCGATCCATCTGCTCGGTGCGTTTTTTTTGCAATTTCAGCGTTTCTTTCAATTGACGTGCATGGGCTTCTTTCTTTTTTTTTACCTTCTCCTTCTGCTTTTTATATGCTTCCTGTTGCTCTTCATATGATAAAATTTGTGT
The DNA here is from genome assembly GCA_964541845.1 of uncultured Planctomycetales bacterium. GTDB lineage: Bacteria > Omnitrophota > Gorgyraeia > Zapsychrales > Zapsychraceae > CAZIRV01. Next base: position 8,878 of record CAZIRV010000064.1, on the reverse strand, counting down.
TCCATACTTTTGTTGTTCTTCATATTTTAAAAGTTTTATTCCATACTCTTTTTGTTTTTTGTTTTTATTTGAATACGATGGAGAACTTATTAATAAAAAAGAAACCATTGAAATTAAAATAACACTTAAATTTTTAACAAAATTTTTCATTTTCAACTCCTTTAAAAATTAAATTTCAAAAAATTTATCATCAACATAAAACCATTTTAGTGTAACGCTAAAATAGTATTTTGAGAAGCTTGTTTAGAAAATAATTTAAATGGATTAAAATGGGCATCAACAAATAAAACCCATCCTGTAGAAGCAAGGCTCACAACTTCCGGATCATGAGAATTCCAGCCAAAAGGAATCCATCCTCTTCGGGATGAGTAAGAGTAAGCTTCCTCTGTCGGGGAAAGAGGTTGACGCAAGAATTCTATTCCCTGGCGCATGGAATCAGCATCAGCAAAGGATAGTTGAGCCCATTCAGGATTAATTTTTTGATAATACATTCCCACTTCACGCGCGGCTAAAATGGCTCCGGCAGTCCATTCTACGGAAATACGATCGTGTTCTCTAATGTAGCCGACACCTATCAAATTCCCCTCTTTATCATAGGCTCCGGACAATTTTTTGGATCGCTGCCATAATTTAAAAGATGCCCCTTCGCCTAACCATTCATCAATTTTTGAAGGCCCAAAAGTTGCGATCCCCCATGTCTGTACATCCAGGGCAAAATGACTCTTACTCTTATGCCATTCCCCATTAATATAATGCATTCCCTGATAAAAATATCCTTCCTCTTCAGCCCAAGCATTCCGAAAAAAACGTTCAATTCCATCCATGGCTAGTTTATATTCACCTTCACGTGTAATTTCATACAACATGCGAAAAGCCGCATACCAGGAGATATTATTTTCACTTGAAATTTGGTTATACCACCAATACCCCTGGGGCATATCTTTATCATCAAAATCATCAGGATTACGATAAGTTCCTATAGGAGCCATGCGAATTCCGCCTGTCTCTGATTGTAAGATCATCGCTGCGCGCGCTAACTCTTTTGCTAATTTCAGCTCTACAGAATCTTCAATATAATCATAATCCTGCGTCACTTCGTCATAATACTTGGCATGATAAAGCTGAAGTGCTGCCATGGCCACCCAGGCATTTTCACCGGCTACCGGCTTCCAATCCTCCCAGTGAATGCGTTTTTTAGGATACTCTAATTCTGTCTTTCCATCTAAAGGGTCCGCGTTATTGTAATTTCCATTGGCATTAATAATACGAAATATAAAACCACGTTGTCCTTCCTTTTTAAGATCCGATGAAACTAACCCGGGATCAGCAGGGTCATATATGAATTTATTGATAGGATAACCGGCACGAATGTTCCATAAATTGCCTAATTTTCCGGACCAATAAACATCAATAGGATGCTGTGCCATTTGTAAATTATCGTCTCCCCCAACCATTGCCAAAACAATTTGTCCAACGGCTCCGTCATATACAATCAAACCTTCCTCAACAATAGTACGCTCAATAACCCCGGGAAGAGAATTTTTTTCTCCCATTTTTTTATAAATCAAAGTCTTTTTTTCCTGATTAATAGCAAAACTAAAGGGCATGTTTGTTTCCGGACTAACATTAGATTTAATAAAATTCAAAAGCTTCATATCCCCCGCGTCTCCTCTTTGTGATGTTAGAAGAAGAATGATTGTTAACACAAAAGAAATAATTTGGCGAAGCATTTTGCTCCTTTCTTGTGTATAAAAAAAGCCCTTTGAAATTCAAAGGGCTTTTTTTACATACAATTAACGAAACTGAATTGCAGTTACGACAACCGGACGACCATTTTTGGGGTAATCCAAAATTTAGGTTCACGGCTTTGTGCCCTACTTTTTCAAGTAGTTTACCTTTATAGGAGACGTCGCTGTGAAACGAGACCTCCTAACCAAATTTTCTATTCTAAGCATAGCATACGGGAAAGCGCTTTCGCAAGTCTATTGCTTTTTTTTCCAAAAAATAAAACTAAAAAAACACACTTCAAAGGCAAGATAAAAAATTATCCACTTCATGCCTCCAGCACCGGATCCGTAACTGTGAAGGCCTTTTCCAAGAATAAAATTGACACCATACCACGTCATTAAGACCAGAAGAAACCCTATCACCGCGCTGACGGCTAATCCAAAATTACTTAACTTACGGGCATATCTTAAATGCAAAACTGCCATGTATCCAAGGAAGGTTATCAGCGCCCAAGTTTCTTTGGGGTCCCATCCCCAAAAACGTCCCCATGACTCATTGGCCCATACCCCACCTAGCACCGTTCCAATCCCTAAGGCAATTAATCCTGCCTGCATCAAACGGGTTATTATATGGATAGAATTCTTCTCAGCTTCTTTTGGAAGCCTGTTGATAGCCCCAAGAAAAAGATGGCGATGTCCCAGAGCCATGGTTAATCCAAAAATACCATAACTGGACACAATTGTCATAACATGAACGGTGAGCCAATAATTACTGCGTAACACCGGGGCTAATACCTCCAGAGAGGAATCCACAGGCAGAAGATCCGCATAGATCATGATTAAGGCGCTAAGGAGAGATCCTGCCGTCAGAAAAAAATATTCTCTTTTTTTCAAAAAAAATATCCCCGCGCAGATAATAAGTACCCAGTTCATAAAAATCATTGACTCGTACATATTGGCAACAGGTGGGCGGGAAAGGATTAATCCCCGCAGTACAAAACCAGCAGTATGAAATATAAATCCTATCAATATCATCACCCCTGCGGTGATTCGCCCTGCGGTTTTGCCGGGAACAAACATTAACAAAAGAAATCCTGCTAAATAAAAAATCCAGGAATAGAAAAAGGGTTTAAGCTTATAATAAAGGATCTCCTGACGCATTTTTGTACGAAAAGATTTTTTAGAGAGGAGGTTTATCCTGGATATCCACTGATCGACCTTCTGTGAAAATTGTTCTGGTGATCCAGCAGGATACAGGGACATCATCTCTTTGAAATCTCCAGAAAGCGGTCCCTGGCTCTTATAGGGCGATGTCCATGCCCCTGTTTTCACATTGGGGATAACTGTGATCAATACCCCGGAATTTAAACGGCCAACTAAATCTAACCGGGAGTATAACCTTTCGAGCTTTTGATCTAATTGGCTAAGCGGAACATCTTTTTTTTGTTTATCACGGATATTTTGAAGCATGGACATAATTAATGGGAACGATGCGCTCAATTGGTCAAAAGAAACATATTTTTTTTCTTTTGAAATTTCAAGAATTTCTTTTAATTCAATATAATCAATACGAACGCAAGGAGTGTCCATCACGTTGATAGATCCTGAGAGAATATCAAGAATAAATATGACACTTGATTTTTTTTCCCACGTCTCTTTGCCCGTAAGAAACCGCACCGTTTCTCTCGCAAATGAATCCAGTGTCTGTATACGCCCTCCATGCTGTATGGGGATTCCTTCTGCCGCATCACTAAAGGTAGCCTTTTTTTCGCATGAAGAAATAGACAAACACACTGCCATCGTTAATAAAAATAAAACAACACAATTATTTTTTCGAACACCGTTGGGAATTTTCATGTTATGACTCCTGTATTTCGTGAAAATCGTTTAATGTAAAATTGAAGAAAGGCTCCAATGAATATGATGCATGAACTAATATAAATAAAAATAATCCCCGGGTTTTTTGCGACTGTAAAAATTGAAGCTGTTCCTTTTTCAGGATCCTGAATGTATGAGGACTGAAATATCCGGAATCCCTTGTAATCCAGAGGATTGTTCATACTTATCGTTTTATGGATCTCATCGTTTTTACCTGCATCCGTCAGGACTACGTCACTCTCAAAGGCAAATGGATTCCGGGTTCCAGGATAATCCATTTTTCTAAAATTTTTAAGCAGAAGTGTAAAAGGAAGTTTTTGTGTTTTTGCATTTAGTTTAAAAAAAATGTTTCCCTGAGGGGTTCGAAACCCCACTTTCTGACCTCCGCCAAGCCACTGAGAATACTGTTTTTCTCCTTCAACAACACGGACCTCAGCGGCAAACACACCCTGTTCAGAATTAGAATCATCTACAATTTTAGTGGTATATACTGCCTTTTTCAGAATTTTTTCCACCTGAAACGTCATATCCATCTTCCCCAAAGGAATTCTTTTATGCAGATTGAGCCTCTGCATATCTTGCTCATCATCAGAGCGGTTTATTCTGTATCTCCATTTTCCCTTCGAATCTACCAAAAATGTTAAAAGTGTTTCCCCATGAGAAAGACTGTTTTGTCGGGCAGGGGCGTCAAACTTTATCAATATATCCATATTTTTGGTCACAGCTTTTTCACCCGTAGCCCCAAAGTCGGGATAAAACGCGAACTTAAGAAAGTGTGACGTATTCCCTTTTGAATCTGAAATTTCAAATTTAACGGCCGGATTTAAAACATTTCCTTGCGGCTTATTAATTATTTTTCCATCATAGACTTTGGCAAAAGGGTAATATTCCAGCCCTGTGATCCGAAAATCTGTGTTCTGAAGTAACATTTCTTTTTTAAAGGGTCTTGTAAGGTTTATAGTAGCCAACTCCTCCCCGGATTTTTGAAAAATCCTTAACGTTGGCACTTTTACTTCTGGCAGCCATATCCCTTTGTTAAGGACAACTTTTAGCGGGCCTACAGAGGTGGCGTTGGAATGAGAATCCCTAGGCCGACTTTCGACCAGCCAGAAGTCCTGATCAATACCCAATTTTTTACTTTGAACATTAACCCTGATGGCACGATTGTCCGCTACTGTATCATCCCCTTCGCTAACGACAGGCTCCTCAATGGCATGGTCTAAAACACGAACCGAAACCTCCAGGTCATTCTGAAACTTAGGCAGTTGATAATTCCCCGGTGTTAGATCAAAAGTTCGATTCTCATGATCAACTAACGTGGCCTCCAGTTGGTATTCACCAGACGTAATCACATTGGCTGCTTTCCCTTCAAAGAGAAGAAGCTGACCTTCAATCCCGAATAACCGGGTTACTAATGCTCCAGCGAGGAGCCCCACGATTCCTATATGTGTAATGACAAATCCCGTATGATAACTTTTAAACGGAAAGCGCAAAATTGTGGAACAAATAATGTTGATACATAAAAGAGATAGGAAAAAATCAAACCATTTTGTCTGATAAAAAATCTTCTGGACAAATGGCGTCCCATGCATGGATTCCAGAACAGTGGTGACAATAAGCAGTAGCATAAGAAGAACACTTACCCATATGGCAAATGACAATGATCCTAGTTTTCGAATTATCCACATAATATAATAACTCCTCTCTTAAATCATGGACAGTTGATCTTTCGCAACTTGTCATGAGCGGCCTTAATATCCCGGAACGCCCCTTGTTGGTTTGTGTTAAGTAATGTCTTTAATGATTCCGTCAATAATCTAATCTTTGAAGCTCTGTCATCCAGAGGCTGGGCTGTTTCGTTAAAATCATTTAATAATTTCCGCCCGAACCATTTATTTTTTGTCCTGAAGCGAAAAGAAAAATCTCCGTTGGCCCATCTGTTAAGTCCTGAGGCTAACGAACGGAAGAAAAATTCGAGATAGAAATACATCCCCAATATCATAAACAAGCCTCCAATAACACTCACTCCAGCCGCTATCACATTTACCTTTACTATCGTCCGCCAAAATAATTCCCCGCTTGAGCCTACAGACAAATGAGCGGAAAAAGCAGCCTCTTCGACGATATTTTGCAATAATCGTTCAATAAAGAAAGTAGAAATCAACGTGGCTATGACCAATAGGCTGATAAAACCAATAATAAATTTAAGTTGAAAATTATTTCTGATAAAAAATGGCTTACGTTTTTTCATAACACTATTTCCTATGACACGCGAGGCATAAAGCGCTACCTCTGTTGTTTATGACAAGCATAGATTTTTCTTTTCCATAAGGGTTGTGGCAAGAGAGGCAACCCACGCTGCCGTCAAATAGTTTTATTTCCGGGGGGAGACTACTAACAGGCACAAAATCATTCTTAAAATTGTTTCTCGGATACTCTACGCCTATAGGATGAGTATGCCCGCCACTGCCATGTTTAAAATTTCCGCCACGCACCTTTGTTCCTGCCATCGAGGAAATGGCCCCATCATGACAGCTTAAGCACTCAATAGAAAATTTATCAAGAGGCTCTCCCTGAGATGATTGAGTCAATTTCCCTGACCAATGCGCGTAGGTAATTCCCGAATTATGGCGCCAACTGGCCCCCAGTCTTTTTTCATTGTGACACGTAAAACAAAACATTCTTCCCCGAACATGTCCCCGCAAGAGGCCTGTTGTCTCTTGTTGCCCACCTCCCCTGCGTACTTTTTCTTCTTTGTGAACATCATGACAGGTAATACAAGTTAATTCTCCTTCTTTACCTAAATATTCCTGCAACGGAATCCGGTTTTGGGGTCTGACACCTGTGGGATGAGAGGTCTTCCCGCTCAATGTATGACAACGTGCGCAAAGCCTGTCCACATTGTCTTTTAAGGGTATGTCTTGGAAATCCGTCCCTTGCACAGGAATTTTAGAGTGACATAATTGGCACTGACCCGTAAAATCATGTTTACGTGTATTACTCAAAACCTGTTTGCTTACCCAAAAAATCATCCATCCTCCTATACAAAGGAACACAGCCCAACTCCAAACCCTTCGCCCGTAACAAGCAGACCTTCCAGGTCTACATATTTTTTTTTTAAAAAAGTTTGCCGAGTTTTTCATATGCCTCTTTCAATGCCTCCAGACTGCTTTGGTCGGTAGGCGAGTCCGAATCTTTTCTATCGGATATTTTTTCATATTCCCTGAGAATATTTTCAGCTTCCCCAAGATATTTCGAAAATTTTTTGGAGCGATCTTTACGGCTGAGCTGCATCAGTCTGAAGGCCTGCGCTAAATAATGAAGCTGGTCATTTTGACGAAAATTTAAGTCTCCGGACTCTGCCTCTTCCTTAATCATTTGCATGTATTTCTGAAAACGCACTAAAGGCCCTGCCACGCGATGAGCCCAAAATAGGGTAATAATAAACAGAACCACTGTGATGGTAAATGCCTGAAAAATTCCGGTCCCCAATAAAACCACAGGCAAATTTTCCTGAATATGACTTAACGTCATAACATCATGAACATAATCTGTTCCCAAATGCCGATTTAACGCCAGAAATAAAATTATACCAAATAGAACAAAAAGCAATAAGGCCACACTGTAAAAACGTAGCGCAAAATAGAGGACGTAGCCGCGGTCAATAAAAAATGGTTTTCTATCAGACTTCTTCATCACATCCCCATCCCCATTCCTCCTGGATAGTTTTTCGGATTGTGGTTCTCTCCATGGCATGTAAGGTAACACCTGCCCTTGAACGTTCCCAGGTCTTCAAACAAGAGTTGCCCGCTGGAACTAGGGCTGACAATATCGCGGTTAAAGTTAATCAAATGCGTAACACTCCCTACGCCATGCGGATCATGACAGGTGGTACAGGCCGTGCCACTGTTACTACCCATCCCTTTTCCCATATGCCCTTCTCCTGTAATATGCAATGAATGCTTAGAAAAACTTTGATTGCTGAGGATACTGCCACGGTCATGGCATTTGTAACAAAGAGCGTAATTTCCAGCACTTTCCGTAAGGCCGTCATCAAACAATAACTGCCGCTCTAATAATGGACTATATAATGAACCATGAGGCCCATTGGGACCCGTCCCTGAATTATCGGGCCCCTGATCGTTATTATGACAGTCAGTGCACTTAATAATACTGGAAGTCGTATAAGGAGAAATGAGACTCGGCACGTTAGAATTTCTCCCCACGGTCTCTACGGGATGATACGAGGCTTGGGAAGAATCAAATTCTAAACGCGTATTGAGTTCGGGATACTGACGATTCACGTAAGCTGTGCCAGTACTACCATCCGCGTGACATCGATAACAAAGTTCATATTCATAACTGATTTCTGCGATTTCCGTTCCGTTAGTATCGATACCTTTGACCAAACGCAGTGACCCTGGAAGGCTGGCACTGTCCTGATCGTTAGCGGCATGAGGATTATGACAGTCGGCACATTCTACATGCCGGGAAGAACCAACCAGGGCATTCTCCGCAGGGTCGTGTAAACCTGCATTGTCCTGGACAGGATGGAAACTTACCTTGTTAAACTCAGACCCTATATCCATCGCCGCTACGTTCCCATTATGACAAGTAAAACAATTATTTTCTTCAATAGCATAATTTAAAAGTTGTTCTTTCCCCCCTGCGCCATGAGGCCGATGACAGTTTTCACAGGCATTTTCCGATACGGTATTCCATTTTGTATGAGGCCAGGGATCCGGCGCGGAGTTATTCCAGGTCTTAGATGAATTTTTATGAGGAGAATTCCCCCAGCCTGCTTTGTTGTGACATTGAAGACAAAGACCGGAATTTACACCGTCCATATTAAGAAATTTGCCATATTGATCATCATGAGGGTCATGACAGGATGTGCATTGAAGCTGCCCATTACCATCTAATCGCACCGCGCCGGTTAGAATGGAAGGATCCCGTAATTCAGGATTACCCGCGGCAAGGGAACTGTTATAGTCAAAGGAGACCGGATGGTCATCCGATATATCCAGGCCAAGATTTGATGTTCCATTGGGCAAGACGCTGGTACCCCCAAGAAAACTAATCATCGATGAACGGCTACGCACCATCCCCAAAGCAACAGTTCCGTCATGACAACTCAGGCATAATTTTGCGGATCCGGTCGGTTGACCGATAGAGGCCTTAGAGGTACTACTAGTATAAGGGGTGTATGCCCCACCGGATTCATAACGGTTCCACAAGGGAGCGTCGGCAGAGGCATTATGAGGTGTACGGCA
>CAZIRV010000063.1:0-13053 GCA_964541845.1 uncultured Planctomycetales bacterium | reverse complement strand
AAAATTAAAAACTTAACTAACATATAAATATTTAAAGATGAAATTAGAAATTAAGAATTTAGAAACTATAACAAAAGCATTGAATAATCAGCCTTCTTCAGATTGGTTAAAAAAATGGCGGCAACAGGGATTAGAAAGTTTTTATAGAGAAGGCATTCCCACAACCAAAAATGAAGAGTGGAAATATACGAATCTTTCAAAGCTAACCAGGTGCTCCTATATACTTGCCGAGGCAACACAGCCTGTTAATTTAGAGATGTTCAATAATTATCATGGGAAGGACATTAATATTATTTTTGTTAATGGAATTTTATGTGATAAGTTGTCTAATTTTGATTCTATTACTGATGAAGTGCTTATCAGCCCTTTACAAGAAGCGCTCACGCGTAATGAGGTTTCTTTTGAAGAATTGGGCATAAAATTTGAATCCACGCAGGAAAGTGCTTTTTTAGCTTTAAATGACGCGTTAACGCAGCAAGGCGTGTTTATAAAAATTAAAGCGAATACCGTTTCATCAAAACTTATTCATGTTATCCATGTTGCTGTCTCAACAGCCGAACCGATTCTTTCTGTACCAAAAACAATTATTTTTTTAGACCCTTCATCAGAAGCGCAAATTTTAGAAAGCCATTTAACTATGGATGATACCCTTTCTTATTTTTCGAATTCTGTGACAGATGTTTTTATTAAAGAGAATGCCACACTCTATTATGGAAAAGCACAACGGGAAAGTGTAGAAGCTTTTCACGTCGGAACAACCCGTGTTTGGCAAGAGAGAGATTCCCATTTTGATGGGTTTTCTTTAATGACGGGAGGAGCCCTTGTTCGGAATGATGTGGATGTGATTTTGGATGGAGAAGGGGCAAGTACGGTGTTAAATGGTCTTTATAGTATTCGGTCCCAACAACATGTTGATAACCATACCTCCATTGATCATCGTGTCCCTCATTGTGACAGTCATCAACTTTACAAAGGGATTTTAAATGGATCAGCACGTGCTGTGTTTAATGGAAAAATCCTTGTGCGTTCGGAAGCTCAACAGACAAATTCTTATCAATTAAATAAGAATCTTTTACTTGGGAAAGATTGCCGTGTCGATACTAAACCCCAATTAGAAATTTTTGCGGATGATGTGAAATGTAGTCATGGAGCGACTATTGGACAACTGGATGAAGATGAATTATTTTATTTGCAAACGCGGTGTATTAGAAAACAAAAAGCCATTCGAATGCTTGCCAGAGGATTCGTGGATGATGTCTTAAATAAGATTGTCAGCCAAAAAATACGGAATAAGTTGCAATGTCAAATACCACACTAACATTTTCTGTTAAAAAAATTCGTAAAGACTTTCCTAACTTAAATATTAAAGTTCAGAATAAGCCTCTTATTTATTTAGATAATGCCGCGACAACTTTTAAGCCGCAAAGGGTTATTGATACGGTGAGAGCACATTATACTTCAAAGGTTTCTAATGTGCACAGGGGTGTTCATTATTTAAGTGAACAGGCTACGGCAGATTATGAAAACTCCCGGAGTAAAGTCAAAAATTTCATTGGTGCTAAAGATACTTCTGAAGTTATTTTTACGCGTGGAACAACGGAATCGATTAATGTTGTCGCGCAATCTTATGGTCGGGCTTTTTTAAAAGAAGGCGATGAGATTATTATTTCAGAAATGGAACATCATTCTAATATTGTCCCATGGCAAATGCTTTGTGAAGAAAAAGGCTGTGTATTACGTGTTATTCCGATAAACGAACAAGGAGAAATTATTTTTGAAGAGTTTGAGGAGTTATTAAATTCAAAAACAAAATTTGTGTCCGTTGTATACATTTCTAATTCTCTTGGAACTATCAATCCTGTTAAAAAAATGATTGAATCCGCGCGCAGGATGAATATTCCGGTTTTAATTGATGGCGCCCAGGTTGTTAGTCATCGTAAAATTGATGTACAAGACCTGGACTGTGATTTTTTTGTGTTTTCTGCTCATAAACTTTTTGGTCCAACAGGCGTCGGAGTATTATATGGAAAAAAAGAATTTCTTGAAAAAATGCCGCCCATTTATGGTGGGGGAGATATGATTTCTTCTGTAACCTTTGAAAAAACAACTTACAATGTCTTACCGTACAAATTTGAGGCAGGAACGCCCAATATTGCCGGAGTCATTGGATTAGGGGCGGCTGTGGACTATGTTCAGGAAATTGGTTTAGATAATATTGGTGAATATGAACAGGAGCTCCTTGAATACGGAACCAAGGCCCTTAGCAAAATTTCAGGTCTTCAAATTATCGGTACGGCTGAGCAAAAGGCAACGGTATTGTCTTTTATTTTACAGGATATTCATCCGCATGATTTAGGAACCCTTGTTAACGAAGAAGGCGTGGCTATTCGCACGGGGCATCATTGCACTCAGCCTGTCATGAAGCATTTTCAGATTCCGGCAACTTCACGGGCTTCATTGACAATGTATAATACAAAAGAAGAAATTGACGCGTTGGTAGAGGCTATTATTAAGACAAAGGAATTATTTCAATGAGTTTTGACCGTAGGAAAGAACTCTATCAGCAGGTTATTTTGGCGCATAATAAGAGCCCAAAAAATTTTCACTCATTGGCGCATTCAACACATAAAGCTGAAGGGTATAACCCGTTATGTGGAGACCATTTAACCGTTTATCTTCATGTCAATGAAGGAAATACTATTGAGGATATTTCTTTTATTGGGGATGGTTGTGCTATATCTAAGGCATCAGCTTCTATGATGACAGCAAGCATTAAAGGAAAGTCTATTCGGGAAGCGGAAGTCCTTTTTCAACAGTTTCATAAGCTCATCACCGGAGATTTAAATCCGGAAAAAGATTCCCATACATTAGGTAAGCTCGCCATTTTTTCTAATATTTGGCACTTTCCATCACGGGTCAAGTGTGCCGGCCTTTGTTGGCATGCTATGAATGGCGCCCTTCATCAGGAAAAGACAATCTCAACGGAGTAGTCTATGTCTGTTTCGATTTATGACCAACTCAAACGCCCTCTTCATGACTTGCGCGTTTCAGTGATTGATCGATGCAATTTTCGTTGCCCATATTGTATGCCGGAGCGGGAATATTTTAAGCGTTATACTTTTCTTAAAAAAGACCAATGGTTAACGTACGATGAAATTGTTCGCATTACAACGTTGTTCACACAATTTGGTGTCACAAAAGTTCGGATCACCGGCGGAGAGCCATTATTGCGCCCAAATCTTGTTGATTTGATTCATCAACTAACCCAAATTCCTTCCATAAAAGATGTCGCACTCACAACCAATGGTTCTTTATTGCCTCAATATGCCGCCGCACTTAAAAAATCAGGACTGAACCGTATAACAGTGAGTTTAGATTCGCTAACTCCTGAAATTTTTAAATTAATGACGGGACAAAAAGGGGAATTGAATCAGGTCCTTGAGGGGGTTGCCATCGCTGAGAAGGAACAATTTGATTGTATTAAGATCAACGTTGTTATTCAAAAAGGGGTCAATGAAGATAATATTATGGATTTAGTTAATCATTTTCGAGGGAAAAAATCTATTTTACGTTTTATTGAGTATATGGATGTTGGAACTTGCAATCAATGGGATTCAAAGCATGTTGTCTCTGCTAAAGAAATTTTTGATATCATTGACGCGCAATACCCCTTACGTTCGCTTAAAGCAAATTATTATGGTGAAGTGGCTTCCCGGTATGAATTCAGAGACGGGTCAGGAGAAATTGGATTTATTCCTTCGGTAACACAGCCTTTTTGTCGATCATGCACGCGCGCCCGTTTATCAACGAATGGTAAAATTTATACCTGTTTATTTTCTAAAGATGGAATAGACTTACGGGAAGCCTTACGTCAAAGTGCTTCCGATGAAACGTTACGAGCTATTATTAAGGATATTTGGAACTTTCGTGAAGATCGTTATTCTGAACTTCGTATGCAATCCCAACACGTTCAGGATTTTTCTTCAAAAATTGAAATGTTTCAGATAGGCGGATAGAGTTTAAATATAAATATTTAAACCCTATCCGCCCTAGGCGGTTAATAATACCAATTTCATTTTGCTTTTCTCGATGTTTTTGAGAATAGCGTCATTAATATCAATTTCAAAAAATTTTTTGTAGGGACGGACCTTGCGTCCGCCCCTACGGGCATAACGGAAACGTAAGAAAAAATGTTGTCCCGGAATTTTTTATACTTTTCACACGAATTTTTCCATTATTTTGGTGAATGATTCTCTGTGTAATGGCCAGCCCTAACCCCGTTCCCCTGGTTTTTTGACTAAAAAAAGAGTCAAAGACAAAGGGGATATCTTTGGTGTTGATTCCATGTCCGGTATCTCTAAAAGTAATCAGAAAATATTTTATGTCTGAGGGGATGTTTTTTGTGATATATGTTGAAATATGGAAATCACCCCCTGTAGGCATTGATTCAAGCGCATTAAGAATTATATTCATCACCGCTTGTTTTATTTGATTGGCATCGACATGAAGATGGCATTTTTTTTCTTTATGAAAATTTGTTTTTATTTTAATATTTTTTTGTCCGAAGTGTCCTTCAAATAATTGGATGCTGTTTTTTAACAATTGATGAATATCAACATTTCTTTTTTTAGAAGAATTTGGTTTGGAGGAATCAAGAAGACGGTCAAGTAATATGCTAATACGGTTTACTTCAGGAATAATAATTTTTGGAAATTTTTTTAAAAATTGTGTATCTTTAAGCCTTTTAGGTAAATATTCGCTAAATGTCTGGATGGCGGTTAAAGGGTTTCTAATCTCATGAGCTATTTTTCTGGCAAGAAGAGCCTCTGCTTTTAATTTTTCTGCTTGAATAATATTTTCATAAAAAAAGTGATTATGTTTAAAATTTTGAACATAGGGGAGTCTAAAAAAGTGTTTATAAATGAATAACTGAATAGTATTTTTTAGTGGAATAAAAATAAGGGTGATCAGGATGATTGAAAGGATAGATAGAAAAAAAGAGTGATATCCGATAATCTTTTGAAGCAGTTTTTCTGTGATATAAATGAAAATGAACCAGAGTGTTGAGAATGTTGTAACAAGTATTGTATAAGTGGGATTTTTAGGATAATAGATCATAGTGTGAGCCCTCTTTTTTATGACTTATTTAAAGTTCAAATTATAGATAAAACAAATTTTATTCAAATGATCTGAGTCGCGTTAATGCTGACTTTTTTGCTGTATTTTAAATTAGGGAAATTTTTATCCATACATTTTTAAAACTGTTATAATGGCGTTTATGTATTTTCGAAAATTTTTTTACTCAAAAATATTTTATGCTTTCATAATCCTTACTTTAGTATTTAGTCTTAACGGGACTGCGTCACAGACACAAGAGGGGGAGAAAGAATTGTTTTTGGTCGCGCAAAAGGCTTTTGAGGATGGGTTTTATGATGTGGCCATGCGTTATATTACACAACTCTTTAATCAATACCCAAAGACAGATAAACACATTCAGGCAAATTTACTTCTTGGACAATGTTATTTTTTCAAAAGTCAGTATCTCAAGGCTTATGATATTTTTCAGAAGCTTTTACAATATTCTGATTTTAAAGACGCGACTCTTTTTTGGTTGGGGGAAACCTATCTTAAAGGTTCTGATTATAGAGAAGCAGAAAAGCGATACCGGCAATTAATTAAAGTTTATCCCGAGTCTATCTATACGCCGCAGGCATATTATTCATTAGGGTGGGTTTATTTTGAGCAGAATAAGTTTGAAGAGGCTAAAAGTATTTTTGCAAAGTTCATTCAACAGTATCCTGTTCATCAGCTTACCGAGGAGGCGTCTTTTAAATTGGGAGAGGCGGAATATAATCTTCGTCATTACGAAGATACAATTCAATATTTTAAAAAATATATCCTCCGTTACCCCCAATCAACGCGCCATGCGGAGAGTTATTTTTATATTGCCGAAGCCTATTATTATCTTGAGGACTATTTATCTGCCGCGGGTTATTATGCCAAAAGCGCGGAAATTGCTTATGATAGTAAACTTATTTTAATGTCCAGAGTGAGTTTAGGGTGGTGTTATTTGAAACTTGAAAAATTTACTCTTGCGCAAAAATATTTTGATGAGGCTTATCAGTTTTCTCAAGAAAAAGGCATATTTTCCGACGATGTTTTTTTAGGGCAGGCAAATCTGTACGCGAAGACAGGAGAACATAAAAAAGCCCTTGAAGCCTATAGTCGATTGATTGAGCAGTTTCCAAACAGTAAACGTATTTTCGAAGCCTATCTGGGGCAGGCTAATACATATTATTTATTAGAGAAATATTCCCATGCTATTTTGTCGTATCAAGCCCTTATTGATAAATCCCCGGAAAAATCAGGATATCGGGATATTCTTGAGAAGGCTCAATTTGGGTTAGCCTGGTCATATCTTAAAGCGGATAATATTGATGCTTCCATTAAAATTTTTGAAGACATTAAAAATAAAGCAGATAATGATATTGTAAAAATTAGCGCGTTAACGCAGATCGGCGATGCCTATCAAGACGCGGGATATCTTGAAAAGTCTATTGAAATTTATGATCAAATATTAAAAAATTATGAGAAAAGTCCTTATACAGATTATGTGCAATATCGGCAAGGAATAGTTCTTTTAAAAATGGATAAAATAGAAGCCGCGACATTATCTTTTCAAAGCCTTCAAGCTAATTTTCCGGAGAGTAAGTATTTAAATGATGTTCAATATTATTTAGCCGTAGCTTATTTTAAAAAAGGAAACTGGTCTGCTGCCCAAGAGCAGATTGAGGCATTTATCAAAATTCTTCCTAAATACCATGAGTTTTTAGCTGAATCTGAATATATCTTCGCCCTTTCGACATTTAATCTGGAACAGTATAAAAAAGCTATTAAACTTTTTCAAAAAATTATCAAAAATCATCCTGATCAATCCGCTATGATAAAAAATGCGGAAATGAGTATCGCGAAATGTTATTATAAGTTAGGGAACAAAAAGGAAGCTTTAAAGCGATTTAAACGGATAGTGATTCGATGGCCACAGTCAGAAGTTTCCCATGAGTCTTTGATCTGGCTTGGAGATCATTATCTCGAGGTCATGGATTTTGACAACGCGATTTTTTATTATACTCAGCTTGTGAATATTTTTCCTGGAAGTGATAAGCTTGAGGCGATTTATTATGAAATCGGGCAAGCTTATCAAGCGAAAAAAGAGTATGATCAGGCCATTAATGCTTTTAAACATATTCGCCCGTCCAACGATGCTCAATTATATGCCAAGGCGAAACTGGCCATTGCCGGAATTTTTTCAAAAAAATTGAATCCGGTTTCCGCTATTGAAACGTATCAAAATATTATTGAAACATCTCCGGAGTTTCGACGGGATGCTTATGTCAAAATGGCTGAAGTTTATAAGGCCTCAGAAAAATATGAAAAGGTTGTCGAAGCGTATACAAGTGCTTTAAAAGCAAACAAGGGAATGAGTGCAATTGAAAGCGCGCAGCTACAATTTTTTATTGGAGACATGTATGAATTTCTTAATAAAAAGGATCGTGCTATGGAATCTTATTTTAAAATTCCTTACATTTATACGGAAAATTCTCCCTGGGCCATTAAGGCCTATTTACGTATCGCGCGTATTTTTGAAGATGAAGAAAGCTGGGAGAAGGCGAAAAGTGTATATAAAAAAATTGTTGATTTAAATATTGTGGAATCCAAATTCGCTCAGGAACGTATGGAGTGGATTAAGGTTAATGTTAGATAGACGTTGTTATTCGAGAAAGAAAAAATGGATTTTTCCAGTCTTTTTTCTTAGACTGCTTCAGTGGGGGATCTGAGGTTTTAACAGGATTCCCTTTTCGCGGGTGACGGGGTAAAAAAGGAGGCAATCATGGGTGGTATTTGGGAAATGAACGCATGGCAGCTGATTAAATCAGGGGGGCCAATTATGGTTCCCATTTTGTTATGTTCATTATTAGCATTAGGTATTGTACTTGAGAAAATTTTTTATTTTTTTTATATTCAGACAAATGTCGTGCAACTAAAAAAAAGAGTCTTTAATTATATTAAAGAAAATAAAATTAAAGAAGCTGTTTTATTATGTGATTCCAGTAGGTCACCTGTCGCGAAAATTTTAAAAGCCGGCGCTATAAAGTTTGGATTTTCCCGGGAGTCCATTAAAGAAAATATGGAAGATGCCAGTCTTTTTGAAATTCCAAAATTGGAAAGTCGTTTGGGAGCCTTAGCAACAATCGCGCATATTAGTCCGTTACTTGGACTTTTAGGAACTGTGACAGGAATGACCGCGAGTTTTCATACTATTCAAGTGCGCGCGGCTTCCATGAATCCTGTTACTCCAGGAGATTTGGCGGGGGGCATCGGAGAGGCCCTTTTGACAACGGTTGCCGGACTTATTGTGGCCATTCCAACTTTTGTGGCCTATAATTATTGCGTTAGTCGGATTAATCATTTTGTTTTAGAGATGGAGCGAAGTGCCACAGAGCTTGTCAATTTTATGTGTCAAATTACAGAGGGGCAATAAAGGTGAAATTTAAGCGCCACACTAAATTAGAACATGGTCTTCGACAAATTGATATCGCACCTTTGATTGACGTTATCTTTCAGCTCCTTATATTTTTCATGCTTTCATCCTCATTCACATTTCAGTCAGGTATTAATGTTAGGCTTCCTAAAGCGGTCACAAGTGATGTCATTAAAGAAGAAAATATTATTGTAACCATTACTGGAGAGAATGTGATTTATCTTAATAGTGAGGTTTCGACGTTAAAAGAGTTGGAAAAAGAATTGAAACGTTTAAAAGATAAAAATCTTCCGCTCCTTATTAAAGCCGATCGTCGTGCCTCTGTGGGACGTATCGTGGATGTCTGGGATCTTTGCCGTCATTTGGAAATTGAAAGAATCAATATCGCGACAAATGAAAAGTAATATCAATTCTATTAAATAATTATCAAAATCTATTTTGATTTTCTCGACGTATCAATAAGAATAGCAACCTTAAAACAGTTTATTTATTTTCCAAATTTTCGATGCGTTTTTTCAGCAGTTCATTTTCCGCGTGTAACTCTTTGACCGCTTCAATAAGAGGGGCGATGAGACCGTTGTAATTGACAGATTTCATACCTGTTATTGGGTCTTGTGAAACTAATTCCGGATACACTTTTTCAACATCCTGAGCGATGACCCCTAATTTTAAACCCGAAGGTTTATTTTTTGAAATCCATTCGTAGTTGACCCCATTAATTTGATTTAATTTTTCCAGGGTTCCTGTAATAGGCAGGATATTCTTTTTTAAGCGTCTATCGGAAGAATGCACCGTGGTCCCTGAAACTTTTACAGTTCCATTTTTTAATACCTCAAAAGCATTGCTTTTTGTTGAGCCATTAGTCCCGTTCCCAATAATAAATATGGGGTCAGAGGGGATCCAAGCCCCGGTATTACCAGAAGAAATATTCCAGCGTCCTAATACGACAGAAAGGTAGGGCTGTGCTGTAGTCCGAAGACCCATAGCTATAGAGTAATCTCCACTGGCCGTTGTGTTAGCCCCCATGGCGGTGGAATAGTTTCCGCTGGTCGTTGTGTTGGTTCCCATGGCGATGGAATAGTCTCCGTCGGCTGTTGTACCGGACCCCATGGCGGTGGAATTATCTCCGTTGGCTGTTGTAGTATAACCCATGGCGGTGGAACTATCTCCGCTGGCCGTTGTTTGATTACCCATGGCGGTAGAAATAGTTCCGCTGGCCGTTGTGTCAGCCCCCATGGCGGTGGAATAATCTCCGTTGGCCTTTGTCGCATAACCCATGGCAGTGGAACCATTTCCGCTGGCATTTGTCAAATAACCTATGGCAGTGGATATCTGTCCCTGGGCGACTGTGTCCATCCCCATCGCAACAGAAACATCTCCTACATTGGAATTGTTCCAATAAGTCGCGCCGACGGCGGTGAGGGTTCCAACTCTAAACGCGGCTTTTTTCGGATACCAGACCATTCTTGTTCCAGCATCCAAATCAGGAAGTGTCGTTGCTGCGGGGTCCCCATAAGTTCCTTTTGCAATAATTCCCCCGTCGTTATCAAGAAAAAGCTTGAATTCTGGAGTTGTTGTTCCTATTCCAACATTTCCATTTTTAAGGACTGTCATGGCATTGGATCTGCTTGCATCGGCCGTTCCGTTGCCGATGACAAACAATGGATCTGTTGCGAACCATGCTGTGGCGCTGCCGGCAGAAATAATATTATATGAACCTAAGACGGTTGAGACATAACTTTGAGCGGTGGTATATTGGCCTATTGAGGTCGAACTTCTTCCGCTGGCGGTAGTGACAAAACCCATAGCGGTTGAAGTATCCCCGCTGGCTGTGGTAAAAGAACCCGTTGCCAGTGCAGAGGTTCCGCTAGCTGTGACGCTGAATCCTATTGCGGTTGCCGCGGATTTATTGGCCGTGGCAGAGAGACCTATTGCCGTTGCCCCGCTGTTGCTGGCTAGGCTACCGTCTCCCATAGCGGTTGAAGATGCCCCGGAGGCTGTCGTATTTTGCCCCATAGCAGTTGAAGTGTCCCCGCTGGCGATGGTATTAGAACCCATAGCAGTTGAAAATACTCCAGAGGCGGTGGTACTAGACCCCATTGCGGTTGAGGCGGCTCCGCTGGCCGTGGTGTCAGACCCCAAAGCAATGGAGGCATCCCCGATACTGTTATCATTCCATTGGGTTCCAGAAACATCTCCCGCCCGGAAGGCCGCTTTTTTGGGATACCAGATTAATCGGGTGCCAGCACCGCTTGTACTGAGTGTTAGCCCCGAACTGAAGGTTCCTATAGATAAAATACCTCCATCAGGAGTCGCAGCGCCTTTTTCCAGTGTAAGTTTAAACTCTGGATTTGTTGTGCCGATCCCTATTAATAAATTAGGATTCGTTGAGGTATCTGTCGGATAGATGTTATTAGTATTTTGTGCCCATGGGTTGACAGAGGTTCCTCCAATAACAGACCATGTCCCCGTATTGTCACATAGTGTTAATTGACTATTGTTGTCATAAATAACCAATCCTTCGACACTAGCGTCACAAGTGATGGGGGCTGTTTGTTGAACAAAACGAAGGCGATCATAGTTTCCTAGAGGAGCAGGGTAATAAGTTGATAGATTAATTTGACCAGCATGAGAATTATTAGGGAGTATAAATAATGAAGTAAAAAGAGCAAAAGAGAGATAAAACTTTTTCATTTTAAAATCCTTATTTTATAGGGTTTATAAAAACAATCATTTTAAGTTAAATAAACTTTGTTATTGTCTGAATGATTTAATATGTATCCATTATTTATTTGTAAACCCCCAGTTAGAAAGACTTAATTAAAATATACATTATGTATAAAAGAGAAACAACGGTTAGATTGTATTTTTGAGAAAGCGTTTTTTTGTGGTTCGGTAGCATTAGCAAGCATTGACAAATTAGGAATGGAATGTTATCTTCAAAAAAGATATGCTGTTACGCTACCTTCCATTAAAATTTTTTATATTATCTTTGCTTTTGCACCTCATTGTTTTTACATCATTTGTTTTCATTTTTCCTATTGGCAAGATTCCATTTAAACCAGAGTTTATTTTTCTCGGACCTATTTTAACGCAGCAAGATATGAGAAGTGGTAATTTAGACAAAAAAGATTTTCATTCTCAGATTGCCCCTGATGAATGGACATATAGGACACACTCTGTTTCTGAAAATCCCTTTTTTACTCCTTTTACTCAAAAGCCATTTTCTCAAAAAGGAGGGGATAATTCTGAAGAAAAAACGATCCTTAAATCAACATTTTCCATTGAAAGTAAAATTTTCAAAAGAGAAAAAGAGGCTGATAGTGAAAGCATAGGAGTAGATGTTGGGGTTGAAGTTTATAGACCTCTACGTTTTTATACGCGATGATTAGAATTAATATTGTTTTTGCAATAGCCGCGTACTTATGTTTTTTTATATTTTTTGTTTTTGTGTTGTGGATATTCTATAATTATCGTGAACAGAATATTTTTAGTGAGAGTGAGCATATTCAGCAATGTTCATATTGTACGCATGTTTTTTTTAATTATACGGATAGCGATGTCCAGACGTGTCCCAGATGCAAAAGTTATGTAAAAACACAGAGAAAATATTATGTTGAAACAGTTAAAAAATAATGAAGATGGAGTTATTTTTATAACCGTTCTTGCTATTATTCTTATGATGGCGGTATTAACTATCAGTATTCTCAGCATGAATGTTACCCAAGTGATAAGTACAGAAAGGGCTATTCAGGATACTCAATCTGAAATTCTTGCTATGGGAGCTTTGAGTTACGCCTTTGCCAACCAAATGAGCGATTCTCCTTCCAGTTTTATTTCTTACACGGAAATTCTCGGAAAAAAAAAATTTACGATCACAGCCAATGTTTCAGGCACAGGACTCCCCGGCTATAATACACAAGACTTAGTCGTCGATGTTACGTACTGATTTTTTTAAAAAATAAATTAAATATTTATAACTATTTAGATAATATAAGTTAAAATATATTTAAATTGTATTTTTTTAATTAAGAGATTGGTCAAAAAAATTATTTTGTCAATCTTTAAGCTGGGTTTAATTCCCCGAGGCTTGCCTCGTTTGTAAATGCTTACACCCATTACGTTAAATAATTGCTCTATTTTTAGCTCTGCTATTCTCGTTAAATCGTCGAGAAAAGCAAAATAGGTTTTGGTCATTATTTAACGTAATTGGTATTAGGTCAATACTTCGTGGGCTTGCTTGTAGTTTATTTAAAATTTTTAAACCTTTACCGGACTTAAAATAATGTCTGAAGAAAAGCAATTAGGAATATTTTGGGGAGAGAAATCTCTCTATTGTGTGGAAGTTTCTGAAACAACCCCATCAAAAATATTTAGTATTCCATTGCCGCATGAGAACGTAGGGTCCCTTGAAGAAGGGCCTCTTAGCCCTGCGGGCATGGAATTAACCTCTAATATTCAAAAAGTTTTTCGTCAATACAACGTTCTGGCCAAAACAATCAGCCTGTCTC
>CAZIRV010000062.1:0-13088 GCA_964541845.1 uncultured Planctomycetales bacterium | reverse complement strand
CTCGAACGCGGCACACCAGCCTTAAAAGGGCTGTGCTCTACCGGATGAGCTAGTGACCCAAACATTTTGTTAAAGAACTTATTTATCTTACTTCATTAACGCTTCGCTTTTTTCAACCAAAAGCTTATCAATTTCTTTAATATATTTATCTGTTAACTTCTGAACTTCTTCTTGAGCATGAAAACTATCATCCTCAGAAACTGCTTTATCAACCTGCATTTTTTTTATCTTATCATTAGCTTCACGCCGAATTGATCTTAATGAAATACGTGATTTTTCAGCCATTTCTTTAACAACCTTTTTCAATTCTTCTCTTCTTTCTTGTGAAAGCGGAGGAATATTTAAACGAACTGCTTTCCCGTCATTAGACGGAGAAATACCTAAATTAGAATTCTGAATCGCCTTCTCAATTTCCGGAATAACTGAGGCATCCCAGGGTTGAATCATAATCGTTCTGGAATCCGGAACAGAAACGGAAGCCAACTCTTTAAACATTGTTGGCGTTCCAAAGTAATCCATATGCAAACCTTCAATCAATCCCGGATGAGCCCGCCCTGTGCGGACTTCCGCAAACTCTCTTTTGGCTGCCTCAATGGACTTTTTCATGCCACCTTCAGTTTCTCGAATAATTTCTTTTATTGCCATGATGACTCCTCCATTGGGTCTTTACTGATGAACAACCGTCCCAATTTTTTCTCCTAAAACCGCTTTTTTAATATTCCCTTTTTTCAATAAATTAAAGACAACAATGGGTAGATTATAATCCATGCACATACTAATTGCTGTCGCATCCATCACTTTCAAATTTTGTTTTAAAGCATCAATAAACTTAATATTCTTATATTTTTTGGCAGACTTATCTTTAAGAGGATCGGCCGTATAAATTCCATCTACTTTAGTTGCTTTTAATATCACATCTGAACCAAGCTCTTTAGCTCTTAAAGCTGCGGCTGTGTCTGTTGTGAAGTAAGGATTCCCTGTTCCGGCAACAAATATAACAACCCTTCCTTTTTCCAAATGCCGTAAAGCTCTTCGACGGATATAGGGTTCAGCAACGGCTGACATTTGAATGGCTGTCATCACACGCGTTGGAACCCCTCTTTGCTCTAAAGCATTTTGGAGCGCTAACCCATTTAAAACCGTGGCCAACATTCCCATATAATCAGCCACCGATTGATCTAATCCGAATCGTTTGGACTCTACTTGCCCTCGAAAAATATTCCCCCCCCCCACAACAAGGGCGACTTTAACTCTCAAAGAACACACTTCTTTAATTTGCATGGCAAAAGAAGCACATGTCTCAGCATCAATCCCATGCTCTTGACTTCCCAATAATGCTTCTCCACTTAATTTAAGAAGAATACTTTTATAGACAGGCTTTTTTTTAGGCAACTTCGTTAACCTTGTATCTTGTAAAACGGCTAATAAAAATATTTTCTCCAATGCTGGAGACTAAAGCAGTAATACAATCCCGTATCGTTTTTTTAGAATCTTTAATAAAAGACTGCTCTAACAAACAAAATTCCTTAACATATTCATCAGCATTTTTTTGTTCTTTCAAAACATCTTCGGGAATATCTTCCTTTTTGATATACTTAGGTGCAAGTGCCGCAATGTGCATGGCCAAATTTTTTGTAAAAGAAGAAAAATTTTCATTTTGAGCTACAAAATCCGTCTCACAGTTTATTTCCACAAGAACACCAATTTTTGAGCCTTGATGAACATAAGCCTCAATACGTCCTTCTTTTGCTTGGCGACTCCCTTTTTTAACGGCTAACTCTAATCCTCTTTTTTGAAGAACTTCTTTAGCCTTAGCAAAATCCCCCTGAGCTTCTTCCAAAGCATTTTTACATTCGATAACTCCACAAGAAGTCATTTCTCTTAATTCTTTAATAGCATCAACTGTAATTTCCATAATTCTTGTCCTTTTCTATATATTTTTAAACATCAATTAGAATTTATAAATAACCAGAGCGGCTTAAACCATTTAATCGATAGTACTCTTTATCAAATATGAACCAATTCTATCTATATAGACCCTTATACGGATTGCTCTTTTGTTGAAGCTGCTGATTGAATATTTTCTGGTTCATTAACTTCTTCAGAAGAAGCCTCTTCCTCAGGCTTTTTATTTCCTTCTTCATCAGATTTTGTCTTAACCTCTATGTTTGTCAAAAACTCTTTTTTCCCCTCCAGAACGCTTTCAGTAATAAGAGACGTAAGAAACCGGATAGATTTCAAAGCATCATCATTCCCCGGGATAGGATAATCAATACAATCCGGATCGCAATTGGTATCCACAACGCCAACGATTGGAATACCCAATTTTACAGCTTCCTTAACCGCGATATGCTCTCTACGTGGGTCTACAATAAAAACGGCATCCGGAATCTTGTTCATTTCCCTGATTCCCCCAAGATTACGCAAAAGCTTATCTTTTTCCTTAGTTAAGCGTGATATTTCCTTTTTCTTTAAATTCTCCCAGACCCCATTTTCAGCCATTTTTTCAATTTCTTCCAAGCGACGAATTGATTTTTTAACCGTTTCAAAATTTGTTAAAAGCCCCCCCAACCAACGATTTTTAATAAAAAACATCTCACAACGCTCAGCTTCTTCTCCAACAATATCCTGGGCCTGCTTTTTAGTGCCAATAAAAAGAATCTTGCCGCCTTTAGCAACGAGATCCTGAACAAAGTCCTGCGCTTGGTTCAAACATTCAACCGTTTTTTCTAAATCAATAATGTAAATTCCACTGCGCTGCCCAAAAATAAATTTCTTCATTTTCGGATTCCAACGCTTTGTTTGATGTCCAAAATGAACTCCCGTTTCTAACAATTTTTTAATTAAATCTTCAACCATTATTCCTCCGTTACGTTTATTCAACTTTACTTTACTCGTTAAACTTAAAGCAGCAAAACTTTTTAGATAAAATTGTATTACGCTTATATACCCAAGTAAGACATATTTGCGACTTCAAATCATTGATCTAAATTGAGAAAAATGTCTGAATTTCGCGAACCTATTGTTCAAGGGCATACCTAATTTGCAAGGACTCCTTTAGCCCTATAAAAGTTTGGCTAGTATAGCTAATAATGTTTAGCATTGCAACTAATTTTTAAATGTAAAAACTCACCCTTGAAACTGCACACGATGGAGGCGTTCGTAGAGAGGACATGTTTTAAGGAGGTCTTCATGGCGACCTTGACCAACAATTTGGCCATGTTCAATCGCCACAATCTTATTAGCTTTTTTGATGGTGGATAAACGGTGCGCGATGGCGATAACCGTACGACCTTTCATAAGCTTTTCCAGAGCTTCCTGAACAAATTTTTCAGATTCGGAATCTAATTGGGACGTGGCTTCATCAAGAATAAGAACAGGAGGATTTTTAAGGATGGCACGGGCAATGGCCAAACGTTGTTTTTCTCCCCCTGATAAACGAAAACCACGATCGCCAATAATCGTATCATATCCTTTTGGCATCTTGGTAATAAACCGATGCGCGAAGGATTTTTTAGCCACTTCTTCTATTTCTTCTTGTGAAGCATGACGATGACCATACGCGATATTGGCTTTGACAGTATCATTAAATAATATCGTTTCTTGCGTCACCATTCCAATTTGTTCCCGCAAAGACTTAAAAGAAACTTCCTTTAAATCCACTCCGTCCATAGTAACGCTACCGTTTGTTGGATCATAAAAACGTGGGATAAGACTCACAAGAGTTGTCTTTCCGGTTCCTGTCGGTCCGACAATAGCAACAAGCTCACCTTTTTTTAATTCTAAATTAATATTTTTTAAAATCAAACCGGATTCTTTATCATATTGAAAATTCATATCCTTAATTTGAATCGAATCCCGCATCTCTGATAAAATTTTCGCATTTGGCTTTTCCTGAACAGAAGGTTTAGCGTCTAAAACATCATAAATGCGTTCATTCGCCGCTAAGGCCTGTTGCGTAAGCGCGTTCACATTTCCTAATTTTTTAATGGGACTGATAATAGACATAATTGAGGCGAAAAATAAAATAAAAACCCCGAAAGATAATTCTCCGGACATTAGACGTTTCCCAAACCACCACACTAAAAGCGTTCCACAGACGCCGCCCATAATTTCAGTAATGGGAGAAATCAAAATCAACCGCTTAACCGATTTCATACGGAGTTTATAATACCCATGATTTTGTCCTTTAAACCGATCAATTTCATAGTCCTCCGTGCAAAAAGCCTTAACCAGTTTTACCCCGGAAATCGTCTCTAAAAGAAGGGAATTAATATCTGCCATTTTTTCCTGTAAACCTCTGGAAATTTTCTTCAATTTTTTTCCGATCTTACTCATCGGAAAACCGATAAATGGAAATATAAAAAAAATAATACACGCCGCTTTAGGGTCAATCATAAAGGCTGTCGTAACCCACATCATAATAACAAACGTTTGGCGAAAAAGATCAGTGACGCCATAAGAAACCGCATTTTCAACAACACTCACATCATTGGTTATACGTGAAATCAATTCTCCTGTACGCCTCTCACTAAAATAATCTAAAGACAATTCATGAATCTTGGCATATAATTGATAACGAATATCCCGCATAATCCTTTGGGACACATCGCCCATAAGATATTGATAAGCAAAAACCAAAATATTCTTAAGAAGAATGACACATACAAAACCTATAAGAAACAGCGGGAATAATGTATGCGGATCCATCGCGTTAAAATGATCAACAATACCCCTCATAAATTTCGGCAATTCATTGGGAATAATAATTTGTTTATTATTAAAAATACGATCCGTCATCGGAACTAATAAAGATAATTGGAATACCTCAAAAAAGCTGGCCACAAACATCGTCCCTACAGCTATAAAAAAAAGTTTTCGGTGATTTTTTAAAAAATGAAGGAGTCTAAGGTAGTCTTTCATAAGGCGGGATATTATCACACGGGTTGACTTTTGTCGAGGCGTTTGTTATTGTTTACGCTATGTCTAAATTAAAAATTGCAATTATTGGCATTGGTCATCTTGGCTCCAGGCACTTGAAGGTTTATAACGAACTATCTGAGTACATAGACCTTATCGCGGTGTGTGATATTAAGGAAGAACGCACACAAAAATTAGCGGATCATTACAACGTCCCCTTCCTTACCGATTATAAGGAACTGGCAGGAAAAGTGGATGCTGTTAATGTTTGTGTCCCCACGGAATCTCATTTTGAGGTCGCTAAATTTTTCCTTAAAAACAGTATCCATACCTTTATCGAAAAACCGATTACAAACACGATTGAACATGCCGATGAATTAATAACACTTGCTGAGAAAAATAACTTAAAACTCCAGGTAGGCCATGTGGAACGGTTTAATTCCGGATTTCAATCTATCCAGCGATTTACCCATAATCCGCTTTTCATTGAATGCCATCGCCTAAATCACTTCCCAAACCGCTCTCTTGACATTGGCGTGGTTATGGATTTAATGATTCATGACATTGATATCATTTTAGGACTCATCCAATCGCCCATTAAAGACATTCAGGCTGTCGGCGTTAATGTCTTAACAACTCTTGAAGATATTGCCAGTGTCCGGATCACCTTTCAGAATGGTTGTGTATGTAATCTTACTGCCAGCCGGATTTCTGAAGAAGTAATGCGTAAAATCCGCCTATTCCAAAAAGATACTTATATTTCACTTGATTACATTAAACAAGAAGCCTTTATTTATAAAAAATATAATCATCAAATTCTTAAACACGCCCTTCCTATAGAAAAAGAAGAACCGCTAAAAAAAGAATTGGAACATTTTCTCGATTGTATTCGTAAGGATTCCCGCCCCCTCATTGCCGGCAAAGAAGGGCGAGAAGCCTTGAAGGTGGCATTAAATATAAGTGACGTCATATGGAAGACCCAAACAAACACATAATCATTGTTGCCGGAGAAGCATCCGGAGACATGCACGCGGCCCATCTGGTCAAAGAACTCAAACGGCTTGACCCCTCTGTTACTTTCTCCGGTCTTGGTGGCCCGGAAATGCGGGATAGCGGGGTAGAAGTGTATCAAGACCTCACTAAACTTGCTGTCGTCGGATTTTGGGAGGTCTTAAAACATTATGGTGAATTTAAAAAAATCTTTAAACTCATCCTGACTAAAATTCGTCACATTAAACCTTCAGTTGTTATCCTTGTCGACTATCCGGGATTTAACCTTCGACTTGCCAAAGAATTAAAAAAACTCAACACAAAAGTTATTTACTACATCAGCCCTCAGGTCTGGGCATGGAAAAAAAAACGTGTCCATTTTATTAAAAAATATGTCGACAAAATACTGGTCATATTTCAATTTGAAAAAGAGTTTTATGCGAAATTCGATATGGATGCTCATTTTGTTGGACACCCTCTTATCGACTCCATCAAAGTTCAAACACCTAAAGAAAAATTTCTTACCGAACGCCATCTTTTAGATTATAAACTCACAATAGGACTTCTTCCCGGTTCCCGGCAAAAAGAGGTCGAACGTATTTTACCAATTATGCTGGAGGCCACCTCTCTGTTACGCAAAGAATTTCCCATGCTTCAATTTATCATGCTCAAGGCTCCGGCCATTGAGAAGACACTGATTGATTCCATAAGGGTCCGTCATTCCACCCTCCTTCAATTACATACAGAAGAAAATAACACTTACGATACCATTAACGCGTGCGATTTCTGTATGGTGGCCTCTGGCACCGCCACTTTAGAAACAGCCATTCTTGAAAAACCCATGGTTGTCATCTACAAAACCTCCGCCTTAACCTACTTTTTAGCCAAACTCTTTGTCAAAATCCCTAATATCGGATTAGTCAATGTCGTTGCGGGTAAACGCGTTGTTCCCGAATGCGTTCAAAACCAGGCCAAACCGGAAATAATTGCTAACGCGTTAAAAGCCATATTTACCGATGAAACAAAAATCGCGGAAATTAAATCTGAGCTAAAAAAAGTAAGAGAAAGCTTGGGGAAAAGTGGCGCGAGCAGACGCGCCGCGGAAGAAATTCTAAAAACAGAAAATGATTAAAATGATTGGAGACGATCACAACTTTATTCAACTTCCTTTCCAATAGTTTGAACTGTATCTCTCATTTAATTTCTCCTTTTTCATCATTAGAAATACCTATTTGTTTATTTACAATCCTTTTTTTTGTATTAAATATTTGCGCGTATGCCGGAGCTGAACCAGGATCACCCTGCGGCATAATAATTCCACCATAGGTATTATACTTATCATAATCGCTTTGTCCGGAATTCAATTCTTCAGGCAGGCTTCGCCTGAGATATTTATAGACAATCAGCTTTCCTTTTTTATCTCTTTTTAATTTTGCTTTTGAGATATCCTCAAATTCAAATACATACGTCCCAAGCTGGACGCCTTCATTGTTTTTCAGTTTGACAGGCGAAACCAATAAAAAAAACCGGCCGTTTTCTTCAACCAGGCTTGAGCCGGTGAGCCGTATATAATCGAGATTAGCGGCATCGTTATAATCTATAAGATTACCCGCGTATTTCCATGTCCTTCCATGGTCGAACGTAGCCAGCAAAAACAGTTTATCATGCTTGACATCCGGCCCCGTGAATCCCGACAAACTTAAATACAGCACCCCGTCATTATACAAAGAGCCCGGTTCGGAATATGCTTTAGCTTCAGGCCAGGATATAATCTCATTAAGATTATGTTCTGCTTTATATGGTGCCAAAGGTAGCTTTCCAGCGCCGAACAATATTTCTTCTTTTGCAGTAGCCAGTTCTTCCGGTGTTTTAGCGTATTTATAGGCAATCCACATATATTGAGGAACTCTGATAAGATTTCCTTTTGCACGCACTGGAAATCTGAAATATGGCTTGGGTATGGCAAAATACTTGTGCCAGAAAAGTTTCCATTCTCTGCCCGGGTCGTCCGGGTCATGCACTAATGTGGGAACTTCATTCCACCAAACACCATTGATAGTTTTTCCATTTATGGCAACGGTGGCTTCGGTTGAGGAATTAAGCTCTGATATGAATTTCCATGTTTTTCCATGATCCGTGCTTTTGGCCAAATGAGTGGCAATAGTTTTGGAGATAAGAAGCCGTTTTCTTTTATCATTAGGAGATTCTAATGCTGAATATACCAGCCATCCAACAGAACCCTCTTGATTATATTCAATTGCGGGGTCGTATACTCCTTTATTGGCAGTTTCACCGATAATGGTAATTCTCTCGTAATTATTGCTGCGTGTCTGTCCGAATGTTAGTCCATAAACTGATTGTATCAAAAAAACACTTGTAAGCAGTATTAATAATACTTCAATACTGCTATACCCAAGCGCACCGGGTTTGCGAAATTTAGGGGCTTCATCTGCTATAGAACAACGTTTTAAAATCGCAAATTCATCCGGGAGGCTGTTCGAGAATGATCTTTTCATCCAGCCCTGCGTTACACGACTCAAGAAAATCCTCAATGTCCACATTGTACGCCTCTGATTTTCTTTCGTCTCACACCTTGTTCTGAACAAAAATCTCCTTCTCGGACAGCCTCCTAGCTTG
Source organism: uncultured Planctomycetales bacterium (assembly GCA_964541845.1). Classification (GTDB taxonomy): domain Bacteria; phylum Omnitrophota; class Gorgyraeia; order Zapsychrales; family Zapsychraceae; genus CAZIRV01. The sequence continues at coordinate 4,541 of CAZIRV010000062.1, read as the reverse complement.
GATATATTTTGTTTTTTCATTTTTTTTAATACTGCTAATACCAATTCCATTAAATAATTGCTCTATTTTTAGCTTTGTTAGTCTCATTAATACGTCGAGAAAAGCAAAATTAGTTTTGGTCATTATTTAATGGAATTAGTATAAGGGACTACTCCAAAAGCAAATAATCGTTCGAAATGAAGAACTATTCCTCCATTTGTATAGTCCTGTTCTATCTCTTGAAACAATTTTTGTTTAAAGTGATGCTTCTGATCAGCTTCCAATGGATCTAAATACATTGACAGTCCAATTGAATCAAAAAAGTCGTAGACTTGTGAAGCCGTTTTAAATCTGAAAGCGTTTTGCATCTTCTTTACAGAAACATTCTGGTATCCAGAGGCCTGCAACAAATTTTTATAATTTTTTTCCGTTGCAACAAACCATGGGAATTCCCAATCTTGATAACATCTTTCAAAACCAAGTGACTTAATAACTTGCCGGATATAAGAAATAAGTGGATGGCGTTCATTCAGCAAAGGAAACTGTAGACCAATATTCCCTCCTGGCTTTAATGCTGCACAAATATTTAAAAGAACCTTTTCATTCTCAAAAACCCAATGCAAAGCCGAATTCGAAAAAACCACATCAAATCTATGTTGAAACCGAATATTCTCTGCCCCCAATACAAGAAACTCGATATTCGAGATGTCTGCGGCATGAACTTTTGCTTGTTTGATCATTGAGGGCGATGCATCAATTCCTAAGACAGAACCCTGATAACATAAAGATGCCAACTTGGTGGTGAGATTGCCTACCCCACAACCTATGTCCAATATTATATAGTGCGGTTGGAGTCGGATAGTATTAATAAGCGTTTCTCCCACTTCTGCCTGTAAATCTAAATTTGTAGCGTATTTTGAACCATCCCAATTAAAAGTCATATTTCACCTATGGATATAATAGTGTAAAAATCAATCATCTTTTGAACTGCTTTATTTTCATTATCGTCGAGAGTTTTGCATAAATGACAGACTTTCAACCCCTAATTTCATAACCGCCTAAAATTATTACGATTATATTAGGGTACTAGTGATCTATATTATTTGACGTCTTCTCGCTCATCAAACACTTCTTTTGCTGCAAAAAGACCATTTAAAGCTGCAGGAAAACCTGCATAAACAGCCATTTGTATCATAATTTCTATTATTTCTTGTTGCGTACATCCTACATTTAATGCGCCATGAACATGGACTTTTAATTGAGGACTGGCAGTTCCCATTGCTGTCAAAGCGGCTACTGTAGCAATTTCTCTGGACTTTAAGTCTAAACCATCTCTGCTATATACGTCACCGAATGGAAATTCGATCAACAAGTCAGCGAAATCTGGTGCAATACCTTTTAACGCATTAATGACATTTTCCCCGGCTACTCCATCTATTTCTTTTAATTTGTCCCATCCTTTTTTATACCTTTCTGATTTCATAATTATTTTTCCTTTTTGTTTTTACAAATAATACCACTTCCATTAAATAATGACCCAAACCTATTTTGCTGACCCTGGCCGACTTTTGTGACTAACTTTGAAATTCCTGTACATAAATTTAGGGGCTTCATCTGCTGTAGAACAACGTCCTAAAATCACAAAGCTAACGTCATACCAATTCCATTAAATAAGTACTCATTTAAACTCGCAAAAACGTCGAGATAAGGAATCGTTCAAAAATAACCTCGACAATCATGACACAGGTGTTGTCGGGTTGAGATATATAGTTGTCGAGGTTATTTTTGAGCCGATCCTAAGTAAAATTAAATCAGGAATTAATTAATGGATTTGGTATCAGTAAGCAAGATTATAAATAATAGTAACACACTGCTATATCTTTCCCACTACTGATTTCTCAACCCATCCCAGCTTTCCGTCCATGCGTTTAATTTTTATCCAGTCATTTTGCTTTTTGATAAAACGGACTTTACTGCCTTCGGAGAGAGGGAAATGGGTGGTGGCATTTGGGCGGGGTTCGAATTTTGCATCGGAGGGAACCAGAATAATGGAAAGATTTTGTTCATACTGAATTTTCAAAATAAATCCTGTGACATAAACAAGAAAAATTAACGATAAGACACCGATTATGCTAATCCGAACATTCGATGACCACTTTCCATAGAGAGATACTAAAAATATGACTCCCATAGCAAAGAAAATACCCGTGCCAATAAAGACCATCTCTTCTCTCGTATAAAACTGAATATGCCCTTGAATAGCCTCTTGAAAGAAATTCATGGCGGTTTCTTGTGCTGGAACTCGTGCTTGAGACAAGGCATATTGATAATTAAACTTAATATCGCTATCTCGTGGCATTAAACGCAAAGCCCGTTCATAACTAAGAATAGCCTGTCCCAATTGGTTATTTTTAAAATAACTGTTCGCTAAATTATAATAGATCTGACCACTCTCAAAACCATCAGCAATAATCGACTCATAATTAACAATGGCCTGCTTATAGTTTCCTTCCCGATAATCCTTTCCAGCCTGCACAAAGGCAAGCGTCAATGGGGTCTCAAAAGTTTGCGCGGAAATATTCGACGTGCTACTCAATAAAAATAGTCCAAGTATTATTAGCCCTGTCCTTATTCTCATAAATTCCTCTCCAAATAATCAATAACCTGCTCCACACGCTGATAACTCCCCGCCATATACTTTTGATCAATCTGCGCTGAGGCATAACGCACGGCATCACACTCCTCAAAAACTGATTTAATAGCCTCCAAAACTTTCTGATACTTTTCCTTCGGCTTTAAACGTGTCTGAATCGCTTCAAGACCTACAGCTCCGGAAGACAAGTGAAACTTATTTCCAAAATAGTGCTGAAATGTCTTAAAAAGTACGTTATAAAATTCTTTCACTTTACTCGAATCCATTAGATGTTTAGCCTCTTTTAATCCTTTACGCGCCTTTTGTGGCGCATGCAAACGCCGCGCATAAACAACATCTGTTTCCAGTCGGTGGGCGCGTTGATAACCAACATAGGCAACAATAAAAAGCCCTCCCACTAAAAAAAACAACGTATAGAATAAAAAAGTGCGATAAAAATAATGACCTGCCTGACGGAGTTTACCCATATCATCCTTAATAAAAATAATATCCTGTCCTAGTGTTTCCTGCTTTCTTCCGACTCTGAGCTCATCACGCCCCAACCCCACGACCTTAAAACTTTCCTCTCGTCTTACAGCCTCTACTTCGAGAGGAAATGGCCCTTTCGTAACCGTTTTATATTGTCCTGTTGTTGTGTCAAAATAAGAAAATTTCATTGCCGGAATTTCTGTAATTCGTTCAAATTTTGGAATAATGACTTGCTCCAAAACTTTATTGCCATCTTCTTCTTTGATATCAGGGGCATACGTTTTAAATTGATCTGTCCATTTAAATTCAGGGAAATGAACCCTGCCCAAATTTCCTTTTCCGCCAATTTTCATGCGCAATGTTACAGGGTCCCCAACCTTTACTTTCTGTGGAGAAGCAGAGGCATCAAAACTAAACTGCCCAACGCCACCGGAAAACCCATTTGGCTTGCCATTTTCAGGAAGCGAAAGAACATTTAAGACAACCTCTTCCGACTGAATTGTAAGGGGTTTCTTTTCATAGCTATCAAAAAAAGAGTTAAAAAAACTATCATTAAAAAAACCTCCTCCGGAACCAAACGGAGAACCTCCCTGTGATGTTCTGATGACCTGATTACACTGCAGTGTGACAGGCCCTAGTGTGATTTTGCCAGTCCGGGTTGAATAAATAACCGTATTAAACTCAATAATTTCATATCGCGTACCATTAATCACCTGTCGATATTGTCGCGGCTGCTCATAATCCTCAACATGGACTCCTAAAGCCTTTAATTCCGGGAGATGGATGTCTTTGACTGAAAACCCTGTCACAAAAAATAAAATTTTAACAGGCAACTGTTCATTAAGATAAACCTTTTGTTTGGGAAGCTTTAATGCCATAAAGATTTTATCTTTACTCCCCGCGGGAAAAGATTTTCCTTGTGAAGAAGAAATTGATCCTGGGGAATCAATAACCTCAACAGAAATCGGTTGTGTTGTATAGTCTTGTCCATCAACGTTGAGGGTAACAGCGGGAATTTCAAACTTTCCTGTCTTAACAGGAAATAATGAATAACCAAATGTAATAGAACCCGTATATTGCCCGTTAAAAATGGATGTCTGACGAGAAGGGCCTAAATAGCGGGATTTAAACCCTTCAATAGCCGGCAGTTCAATGGGGGAGGCATTCTGCGTTCCATTGACGCGAATCGTAAAACGAATAAAAGAGTCAAAGACTACTTTTTGAATATTCACTTCCGCCTCAACACTTACATCCTGCGCGAGGCCTTGTTGAGGCATCAATAAATTTAAAAAAATAAGTGTTGTCAATAAAAAAATTTTCATAATAAAAATTATACCAATTCCATTTAGGAATCGTTCAAAAATAACTTTCGGGTTGATTTAAACTCCATTGAGGAGGGTTCAATCATAAACCTTCAAATTATTTTTGAACCGATCCTTAA
>CAZIRV010000061.1:0-13144 GCA_964541845.1 uncultured Planctomycetales bacterium | reverse complement strand
TAATCGTAGGGGAGGGCCTTGCGTCCTCCTGAAACATTAATCATCAATAAACGGGAGGACGCAAGGCCCTCCCCTACGATATTATTATAATTTCCTAACATTGAAATTCCTGAGCATTAAATTACTTTCCTTTAAAAATAATTCCCGGTGTCTGCGAACGGGTGTCTAGTCCTTGTGCTTTTTTAATGAGATTAATAAATTCTTCTCGATATCCAAACTTATCATCACCTTTTGCCTCTATGGCACTTTGAATAACTTTTTTATAATCCGCCTGCCCTTTAAATTTAGAATTACGTAAAAGTAATCCAAATTCTGCCACAGTAGCGGCAAATTGAAAATCATCTTTTGGCTCTTGCGTGATTTCATTATATTTAATAACTTGTTTAAGCAATTTACTTTTACCTTCATCCGGTTCTTTATAACGTAACTTTACCGTCATTAAATCATCACTGCTCACAATCTTTTTTTGTTGATAAACTAACGCGTCAACATTCCCAAATTCTTCGGAAGAATCAGCAGTTACAATTTCATATAAAGCCGTCACCGAATGCCCTGAGCCTAACTCACCGGCATCTTTGGTATCATCATTAAAATCTTCTTTAGCTAAAATACGATTTTCATAACCAATAAGACGATACGCCTTTACTTGGGCGGGATTAAATTCTATTTGAATCTTTACGTCTTTGGCGATAGTAAATAAAGTGGAACCCAGTTCACTCACAAGAACTTTTTTTGCCTCTTTATTCGTATCAATATAATAATAATTTCCATTGCCTTTATTGGCGATTTGTTCCAAACGAGAATCCTGATAATTTCCCATTCCAAATCCCAACACCGTTAAAAACACTCCCTCGTTACGCTTTTTTTCAATTAAGCGAACCATTTCCGCGTTACTGCTGGCCCCAACGTTAAAATCACCATCCGTGGCTAAAATAACACGATTATTGCCTCCTTTAATGAAGTTTTCTTTCGCAATATTATAGGCTAATTTGATTCCCTCCCCCCCTGCTGTAGACCCTCCGGCACGCAAATTATTAATTGCCTGAAGAATTTTATATTTATTATTTCCTGGAGTTGATTCTAAAACAGTCCCTGCCGCTCCCGCGTAAACAACAATGGCGATACGTTGTTTGTCGGTTAGTTGATTAACCATCATTTTATAGGCATTTTTAAGAAGAGGTAGCTTGTTGGGTTGATTCATAGAGCCGGAAACATCAATAAGGAATACGAGATTACTTTCCGGAATTTCATTTTCCTTTAAGGTCTTTCCCTGTAGTCCAATTAAAGCCAGCTTGTGTTTTGGATTCCAGGGGCAAACAGAGGCCTTTGTTGTAATAGAAAATGGCTCATTAGCTTTTGGTTTTGGATAATCATAAGTAAAATAATTAACCATTTCTTCAATCCTCACCGCGTCCTCCGGAGGCATTTGATTATGATTTAAAAAACGACGGAGATTACTATATGAGGCCGTATCAACATCGATTGAAAATGTTGATAATGGATTTTCCTTAACAGTTAAAAATTGATTTTCGTAAATACGATCATATTGTTCTCTATTATAATCTTCAGCAGGTGCTGGTGGCATAACAGGTGGCTGTGGTGGCCAGGTGGCAATGCTTTCAGCAGTCTGCATTGGACCAGATGAAACAGCAAGTCCATTTTGAAATGCACGTGATGCCTCGCCCCGTTCATCTTCCATCACAGCCATGCCAGCTATTTGCATGGCTGGCGCAGACACGACCATTGTTTTTTCTTCTTTAAGAGATCCCCGTCGAAAATCCTGTTTTATCTTACGGTGATATTTTTCAGGGCTCACAACATCTAATTCCGTTCTATTATTACGAACCATCGGTTGATTTTTTTGTATGCCTGCTTTAGCGAACTCTGGGGCTGTTTGTATTTTTTTATCCGTCGCATACTCTGTGGATAAATAATACGGCCTATGTTGTTTTTTAGTTTGTGCTGACTGAGTTTGAACTAAATACTGTCCCGCATCCCGTGTACGTGATTGCAAACTTTGTTTAGTATAATTTTGAGCAACTAATACTGCCAAAATAAGTGTTACAAAAACGCCTCCACCAACACCTGCTTTAAATAATGGGGTTTTATTTTTCATTTTTGTTTCCTCCTGTTTTAGTTTCAAAAAACTTTGGTTAATTTTTTGTTCTAAATCAGGAGAGAGGGTTTCATTATCCCAGGATTGTAAAGAAGAGGAGAGTTTGTACAAATCCTGGTAATATTTTTTGCAGTTGGCGCATTCCTTAATATGTGTTTGAACTGTTTCACTTTCTTCAGAAGAGGCTTCTTCGTCAAAATATAACGAAATTAATTGTCGAATATTTTCATGTTCAATCATGACGCCCCTCCATCAGAGTCCCGCGTAACCGTTCACGGGCCCGAAAGATGTTTATTTTAACTTGTTCTAACGAACAGCCTAAAATTTTACTAATTTGATCATATTTAAAATAATGATATTCTCTAAGAACTAAGGTTTCTTTTTGTAAATCAGGAAGCAGGTTAATGGCCTGTTTAACTTTTACAGCTTCTTCCCTTTTCGCCAAGACTTCATTTGGTAAATCAGCCTCATCAGGAATATCCCATTGTTCATATTCACCACTATTATTTTTCGTAAACCATATGGACAACCATTTTTTACGTTTACGCATTTGTGAAAGACAGGCATTACGTGCCACAGTAAATAACCATGTTGAGAACCTTGCCCCTGCTTTTTGCGTATACTTCTTGCCAAACAGACTTAAAAAGACCTCACTGGTTACATCTTCCGCATCCGCACGGCCGTTTAGGATGCGCAGAGAAAAATTTAAAACAGGATTTTTGTAACGAGCAAACAACATCTCTAAAGCCTCCTCATTTCCCTGATAATAGGACTCTACTAATTCTTCGTCTGTTTGTACCATATCCTCTTCTTTTTACAACTTTCCCTCTCTCCATTAAGTTAAACGCACAGGAAGAGAAAAAGTTACAAAATAATTTAATTTTTTATCTTTCATATCCATACTTCTGATAATCAATTCCGAATTCTTCCATATCACATTTTAATGGCCCCTGAAATCCAAACGGAGTTTCAATGAAAAAGGCATCAACAAGATCTTTTTCTTCGATAATTTTACGATTATTTTTGTTTACAAGTTCTTTTGCCTTTTTAGATACATTTTTTTCTGCCATACCGCGTATAAAAATTGGGATTTTTCCAATTAATTGTTTAAATTGTTTTTGAGTCTGTTCATTCCAAAGAATTTCATCATCCATAATTTTACTCCTATCAACCAAACAAACACCGGGTGTTTGTTTGGTTAAAATAAGGTCATTTGGGGATCTTCTTTTTTTTGTTTTTTAGGTTTGTATTGCTGTTGTTCATATTCCTTTAATTTGTCTTCAATGTCTGCTAAAAATGGTGAAGGGGTATTTTGGTAAAATTTACCATATAAATATCGTTTTTTTGCATAAATAAGAAATAATCGTTCTTTGGCACGTGTCATTCCAACATAAAACAACCTCCGTTCTTCTTCAATATCTGAGGTTAAATTGTTCAGATTTAAAGGCAATATGCTATTTTCACACCCAATGATAAATACGCAAGGAAACTCCAACCCTTTTGAGGCATGAATCGTCATTAACGAAATTTTCTCCGCATTCACACAGATGTCATCATTGCGAGCGTCATACAAATCTTCCACAACAGTATTACTAGATACTTTCTTTTTTACACCAAAGACTTCATAAGGAATGCCACTACGGTCCAGGGCTTTTTGTAAAGCAAAACGTTGACTATTCAATCGATAAAAAATGGCAATATCTCCAAAACTTAATTCTGCCATCTCACTACTGTCTACTCGTCCGGAATCTTGTGAGAACATGCTTGTTCCCCCAATTAATTTTTCAATCTGATGCACCACATACTCTGCTTCGGCTTTATCTGTAGAGGACTCATGCACAATCAATTTTCTTTCCCCATAAATACGTGCAATTAATTCGGGGATATCGCCACTCTTTTGTTTGGACATGACTTGAGTTGAGGCGAATAAAATATTTTGTGTACAACGGTAATTTTCTTCGAGTGACAATATATGCGCATTAGAAAAATCTTTCTCAAAACACCTAAAATATTTAACATCTGAGCCACGAAATCCATAAATCGCCTGATTTGGATCTCCGATAGCCGTGATGCAAGATTTTTTTCCAACAAGCAGTTTTAATAATGTATGTTGAATACAATTGATGTCCTGATATTCATCAACAAAGATATACGGATACTGAATGCAGATATCTTCCAGGAGGTCTGACTGGTTTTTCAAGAGACGCACCATTTCTAATAACAAATCATCAAAATCAAGCCAACTATTTTTACGTAATTTTTCATTATAAATTTTTACCTCTTCCGGCATGGGTTGATCAAAATACAGGGACTTCCAGCGGGATATTTGCTCAAGTGTGCTTTTGTCTTCGACAAGCAGTTTAACCTCATCAGGTGAAGCAATAATAAAATTTTCAGGAAGAGCAGTTAAGTTATTATATTTCTTTAAAGTTTGTAAACAAAACTGATGGAATGTTCCAATAAAACAAATATCTTTTTTTTCAGGAAGCAGTTTCGATAAACGTTCTGACATCTCAATAGCTGCCTTATTTGTAAAAGTAACTGCTAAAATTTTTCGGTCGTTCGCTACTGTTTTTGCTATGCGTGTGATACGATGCGCTAATGTATGCGTCTTTCCTGTCCCGGGGCCAGCAACAATGAGAAGATTCCCATCACAATGCAGCACAGCCTTTTGTTGAGAAGGATTGAAATTTTCAGGTTTTTTAGAATTAAAAATCATTTTTGCGTAACAGAAACCTTAAATGGCAAAGGCTTTCCTTTGTCCGCATAAAATCGCATGATTTTGTCATACATACGGACATTATCCGGCAATATCGATAGGGCCTTTTGAAAAGTTTTAACAGATTTCTGTTTTTCCCCTGTCTCATAATACAATTTTCCTAGATCGAAATAAGCCTCAAAATGTTTTGGATCAAAGGATATGGCCTTATGAAAAGATTGTTCAGCTCTTTCGTATTCTTTTAATTTTAAATATAATCGGCCTCTCGCCCAATAAGCATTCGCGAAATCAGGTTTTATATTTATGGCCTGCTGATATAAATTTAATACATGGGTTATTTCTTTTTTTGTAAAATTGTTTTTTTCTGCCTGCTGCATATACCCCTCTGCCAATTTCAAATAGATCAATGCAGTACCGGTATGAGGATTGATTTTCAACTGATGTTGCCATAAAGTTAAGCTGTTCTTCCATACCTTAATTTGTTTGCGGGTGGACACTAATAATAGAAAAATACAAATAAAACTCAAAGTATAAACACTAATTTTTTTCCATATTTTTTGATTACAAAATTTTAGTATATTATCCCAAAATACCCCTATGAATAAACACCAGCCCAGGCTGGGCAAATACATGAATCGATCAGCAACGACATTAAAATCTTTGGCGGCATCAAACCGAAGTAAGAAAAAAATCGAAAGAAAATAGAAAAGAGACGCAAAAATAAATAAACGATTTTTTCGCCAAAAACACACAAGTGTTACAAACACTATAAAAATAATACTATCGATAATATAAATTCCACTGTGGTGTATATTTAGAGTTGGGAGTCGCTGAAGGAGTACAAAATTATTTGGGAAGAAAAACTTTTTTAAATAAAATACGAAACACCATATCCAGGTCAGTATAGATTTTCCTACGTCTGAAGCGGGAATTCTGGCATTCTCCAAATAGGAAACATAAGTGATGGGAATAAAAAATATAAAAAAATAAGCCTTTTCCAGAAATAAACGTTTGGATAGTCTTCGTTTTATAAACCAATCATAAAGACATAATATCAAAGGTAAGCTTAAGGCCATGGGTTTAGATAAAATGCTTAATAGTCCACAGACAAGGCTTAGAATAAAAATTTTATAGGCTTTGCTATTTTCTTTTTCATTTTTTATTTTATGGATATAAAAACAATATAACACAAGGGAAAGCATATAAAAAAACGAGTATAAAACATCTTTTCTCTCTGTCACCCAAGCCACTGACTCTACATGCATAGGGTGAATGCCAAACAGTAACGCGGAAATAAAAGCGGCCCTTTGAGATATTCCAATCTGATATCCAAAAATAAAAATCAATAAACAAACACCAATATGTAAAAAAATATTGTTTAAATGATAAACAAACGGTTGAGCGCCAAAAAAATAATATTCAAAAGAAAATGAAAGTGTGGTTAATGGAATATATGTTTTGCAAACTGTTGTTGTAAAGATATTTTTAATTTGCTGAATATTTAAAGGATGGACATAGGGATTGGACGTTACATGAACGTCGTCATCCCAATTGACAAAGTCATGATTTAATGCAGGATAATATAATCCAAAAGTTAATATAACAATAAGTAAGCAATATTGTAAGGTTAATTTCATCAGAATGATACCAATTCCATTAAATAATTGTCCTATTTGACTGGTTGCTGTTCTCATTAAAACGTCGAGAAAAGCAAAATAAATTTTTGTAGTTATTTAGCGGGGTTGGTATCATTTATTCAAAATAATGCCTACAGGACAGTGGTCGGAACCGAAAACTTCCGGGAGAATGAAGGCTTCTTTTAGTTGAGGATGGAGTACTTTTGAAATACAGAAATAGTCAATCCGCCATCCAATGTTCCTGGCACGCGCATTGCGCATGTAACTCCACCAGGTATAATGGCCTCCGTTTTGATTAAACACGCGAAAGGTATCGATAAAGCCCGCGTTCACAATATTATCAAATCCTTCACGCTCTTCATCCGTAAATCCCGCATTTTTTCTGTTTATTTTCGGATTTTTTAAATCAATTTCTTTATGAGCGACATTGAGATCTCCACAAAAAATAACAGGTTTTTTCTTCTCCAATTTTTTAACATATTTTAAGAAATCAACATCCCATTCTTTTTGACGATAAGCAAGCCGCTCTAATGCACGTTTGGCATTAGGCGTGTAAACAGTGACTAAATAAAATTTATTATAATCAGCAGTCATCACACGTCCTTCCGTGTCATGGTTTTCAATGCCAAGATCATTAACGACGTTCTTGGGTTTAATTTTGCTAAAGATAGCTGTCCCTGAATATCCTTTGCGTTGCGCTGGATTCCAATAATGCTGATACTCAGCTAAATCCATATCAATAGGCTCACCAGGAACTTTTGTTTCCTGCAAACAGAGAATATCAGGATTGTAATCCTTAACAAAATCCAGGAATCCTTTTTTTAAAACAGCGCGAATACCGTTAACATTCCATGAAATAATTTTCATTATTCCTCTTTTTATCGTTTAAAATAATGTTAGCTGTTCTTTCGCGGAATCTCTCTCTTTTGGAGAAAATATTTTAACCGTTCCAAACTCTCCGTCATAACCAGCCGCGATATCCACTTTACCTTCCCTGACACGGCCAATGCCTTGAGCGATTAAAGATCCTGAAATTTTAGTAATCTCTTGCAGGGGACATTCACGTAAAATATAAAGTTCATTACCTAATTTATTCAGCATATTCATAAAAATAGTATTGACTCCTTTTGTGTTGGGTCCAATTCCTTTAGCGTCGGCAATAATCTCTGGGAGAGGAATTAAGCTATAATAAGGCCGCCATCGAGGAGATTTACGACCTTCTTCATGGTCAGCCAATTCTTCAACACGTGCCATTACACCAACCGTGATGGGTTTACCGCAAATAGGACACAGCCCTTTGTTATCAATCGTTTCTTTGGGGTGGAGACGTGTTTTACAATTGCGATGGCCATCGTAGTGGTATTTTCCTTCTTCCGGAAAAAACTCAACTGTTCCAACAAGCCCCTTATTTTTTTTATTTTTTAACGCGTTATAGATCCCTGGATAGGAAAATTCTGTATCATAAATAGTAGACTCTCGCCCTAATTTTTGGGGAGAATGAGCGTCGGAATTGGAAACAAGCGCATAGGGGTCGAGTTGGCTTAGACGCCAATTCATTAAAGGGTCAGAGGATAACCCTGTTTCTACCGCAAAAATATGTTTAGAGAGGTCTCCGAAACAATCCGTCATTTTATCAAAACCACTTTTAGAGCCCATGGCTGAAAACCAGGGCGTCCAAATATGGGCTGGAATAAGATAGCTTAGTGGGTCGGATTCAAGCGTAATTTCAAGCAAATCTCGTGAGTCCAAACCTAAGATGGGGCGCCCATCTGAACAAATGTTTCCTATATTATCCAGTTGCGCCTGGATTTTTTCCGCGGCTTCAAAACCCGGAGCAAATATGATGTTATGAACTTTACGAACTTTATCCAACCGTTTGTAAATATTAGAGATTTCACAACTTAATAAAAAACGAACCTCACCTTCACAGGCTCTGGGCAGTTCATTTTTCATTATTTTTAAATATTTTGGTTTTAACTTAAAGAGGCCTCCCTCCGCGGGTTCCAATTTTTTTTTGAGTTCATCCAGCCATCCAGGGTGGATAAAGTCTCCGGTGCCAACAACCTGGATGCCTTTTATTTGGGCCCAAAGAGAAAGATATTCTAAATTAAGATTTTTACTGGTTGCGCGGGAATAATGAGAATGGATATGAAGATCCGCGTAATACTTCATGCCGTGCCTTTAAATTTAGCATAAGTTGAGCCAATAGGGGGCATAAAAGGTTTCAAATCAGGAGGGATTTCAAAACCACGAAATTCAGTACCACATTTATAACAGCTAACAAAATTTTTAATGCGTTTATAAAACTGCCAGATGATAACGGCGACAACGGGGAGGCTAAGCCCGTAAGTTACAGGAATTAAAATGACGCCAATCAAAACAATAAGTATCCCAATAAATTTGTCAAAATCTTTTGAAATATAAAACTGCCGACACATACATATTGGGCAATGTTGAAAAATTTTATCAAAACTGCTAATCCTTCCCCATAGCGCGGAACAGTTTGGACATTTTAATTCAATGGGTTCATCAAATTCAATTTCCTGATAATCCTGGCATTGCTCACAATGACGGGTAAGAGACTTCATATTTTTCTTCGTATTCATAGAAATATTCTAAATTTTATCCAATAATATTTGTATGCTATATCCCCCAATAACATAGAACATAGAATAGCATAAAAAATTCTTGTTGTCTCCTGTGGATTTTTTATGGCTATTTGTCTTCGGACAAAAAATAAACCAATAAATGGAAATAAACTCCCAAAAAATAAGGCCACATAAATAAAACCCCCATTTAATCCGGTTGTAAATTTTAAAAATGGTATCATCTCCCCACGATACATAATTTTGCCGGTTGTTATTAGAAAGCCATCCCAGATGATCCTTACCGATAAAAAAAAACAAAATACGTAAACCGCGCGTTTGAGATGGAGTATTGGCAGTCCTTTTACATTAAGATACCAATGGCCTAAATTTATGGTAAAAAAAGCTGAGCTGAAAATACATCCGGCTAATAAGCCCACCAATATTTGTTCTATGCCACCTCCTAAAAAATAAGTTTGCATGAGGACAAATGTATAAATTCCTATAAGGCAGGGGATAGTAACAACAAATGGATTCGGGTAAGGTTTTTTCCAAAAAAAACGTGATGCAGTAAAAAAAACAAGTTTCCAGGCAATAATGGAAATTTTAATATTCCAGGGGAAATTCATAAATAAAATAACGACCAGCACCCCTCCCCCAACAACATTGGGTAACCCTAAATGAAACTTATGGAATTTGTTCTGGAGAGGATCATCACAGCTGATCCAAAAACATAATGGATAGATCGAGATAAATAGAATACCTGTTAGTAAGGTGATTTGGATAAACATTAAAAAAATATTTTTCAGAAAATTGTATTAGGGCCTGCGTACAAATTAACTACCGAATAATATTATGTTCTTCGAGGATAAATTTTATAATTATCGGTAATTTATTGTTGTACAGTGCCTTATACCCGTCACATTAAATAATTTCTATAATATGGTAGCCGCAGGCTTTAGCCTGTGAAAAATGCATAGCAATCAAGAAACAATTTCTTCATAGCAGACACATATGTGTTCTGTTAAATTTTTGCCTTTGCCTCCCTTTTAAGCTTTTGTGTCAAAACTTAAAACATTATGAATTTCTTCTTCTTTTTTACATTCTAAAAGGCGGTGACGATTGTCTTCTGATGAAATAAAACGTGTCACTTGGGCGATTAAATTTAACTGCATCCCGTCATCGTTACTATCTGTCAATTCAACAAAGAACAACTGTACAGGGGTATTGTCATGACTTTCGAAATCAACGGGTTTTTCTAACCGAAAAAAACATAAAATAGGCTCTTTTAAGTTTGGAATACGCGCGTGTGGAAGAGCTACCCCTTCTCCGATAGCTGTACTCATCACACTTTCACGTTCCCAAATCGCCATTTCAATCGCTCTGGGGTTATCAATAATTCTTCGTTTATGCATTAAATTCGCCATTGCCGCAATAACTTTTTTCTTGGATCCCGATGGAACATCAAGAAAAACGTGTTTTTGATCGAAATATTCAGCCAAAGGACGTCGCACTCCTTTTATTGCCCATTTTAAAAGTGGTCCGACAACAAGTGCGCTTAAAATACAAATCGCGATAATCGCTGAAAACAAATCATTATTAAAAATCCCCATTTCATGGGCGATAATGGCGATAATAATCCCCATTGTTCCCTGCGTATTTAATCCACATGCAACTGTAAATGAGTTTCTACGTCCTAATCCTCCAAGAATCCCACCAACAAATGCCCCTCCGATTTTACATACGGATGAAATCAATAAAAATGCTATGATCGGAATCAAAATTTCAACGCGCGTAAAATGTAATTGCATTCCAATTAGAACAAAAAAAATGGGCGCAAAGACCGCGAAAATAAAATCTTGTATCCATTGCCGCATATAGGGTGTGATTTTGTCAGATTCTCCTGCCATTACTCCGGCAATAAACGCTCCAAAAATAACGTGAATGCCAAGAAGATGCGCAATGGCACCATTTAGCAACATCAATGAAAATAATAATGAAATGGACATGGTTGTGTCCATTTCTTTGTAACCAATAAAATTAAGAAATTTTTCAATAAGCAAATAGCCATACCTGAGCGTAAAACTTAAATAAACAGCCATTGTGACAACGGGTTTTACAATGCTCATCAATGAAAAATTGTTCGTGTTGATGAGAGAAACTAATACCGCTAAAAGCGTCCATCCCCAGACATCACTGAGAACTCCGGAAGTAATCACTTTTACACCAACTTCGGAACGTAGGATCTTTAAATCAAAAAGAATTTTGGCAATAACCGGAATAGCCACCACGGATAAGGCCATAGCGGCTAATAATTTAACGTGGAGAGGATTAATTCCTTCAGGAAAAAAATAGGCAGGAAAAAAAAATGATGCCGCATAAATTCCGATAAATGAACTTATGAGGCCAAGAATAGAAATAAAAAAACATTGTTTCCCCTGCTTCAGAGAAGCCCGAAAATCAATTTCAAGACCGGTTATCAGCAATAAGAAAAGGACACAGAGCCAGGAGATACCTTGCAAAAGATATGGATGGGGGCCTGTTTGTGGAAAAAGAAAATCACGCCCTGACGGAAAGAATTTACCGAAGAACATCGGTCCGAGAACAATTCCGGCCATCACCTCGCCAACAATAATAGGTTGTCCGAATTTTTGCGCGATTTCTCCAAAGATACGCGCGAATAAAATAATAATCCCCAATTGGGCTACGAAGATAAAGACATCGTATTCGGTGAGAATAAGCATGAATCCTCCACACTATCGGCTAAAGCCTGAATAAACCCCGGATGGCATTCAATGGCTTTAGACATTCTATAGTCTTTGATTCCTGAATTTTCTGCTAATTTCCGATTTTCTATATCAATTTCACAGGATGTTTCAATATGATCTGTTACAAAAGAGATCGGAATAACTAAGACTTTTTTAATCCGGCGTTTTGCCAAAGCTTTAAGAACATCTTTTATATCCGGCTTAATCCATTGGAGTGGCCCAACTGCACTTTGATAAGCCGTAATCCAGTTTTCTGAACGGTTAAGTTTAGTTAAAACTTTACTGATCGTTTGAGCTACTTGAAAAGGATAAGGATCTCCTTCTTTTAAACAATATAATGGAAGGCTGTGTGCCGAAAAAATAAGGTAAAAGTCACTTAATGACTCATCCGATGTAAAGGCTTCATTAATCCGATCAACAAAGGCCTGAATATAACCATTATGTAAGTAATAGGCTGGAGGTTCTAAAAATTGTGTTTGCGGATAAATTTTTTGTGCTGCTTTTTTAAAATGATAAATGCTTGATCCGGTAGTTGCACTGGAATAGTGTGGATACAAACTTAAAGGAAAAATATACTTTTTTTTTAATTTTTGTACTTCTTTAATAATTTTTTCTGGAAGGGGGTCGCTATAGTTAAAAGAAAATGTTGTCTGGATATCTAATCCACGTTTGTTCAATTCTATTTTAAGCGTTTCCGTTTGCCGATACGTTGATTCAAAAATAGGGCTTGCGCCGCCTATGATTTGATAGCGTTTTTGTATAGCTGGAAGACGTAATGTTGATAATAATTTAGCAAAAATATTTTGAAATAAAAAACCCAAAGGAAGGCGAATTAATTTTCGGTCAGAGAATAGTCGCATTTGAAAATCTTTTATATCCTTATTCTCACGTGGACCACCCATATTTAAAAGGACAACTGTTACATCTTTTGCATCAATATAATTTTTTTTATTTAATTTTAAACCCTGAATCTGCTGCAGTTTTTCTTCTTCCTTCTGAGACATTCTTTTTAATTTTAAATGACTTCCAATAATTTGACCGATAATAGCAAATAAAATACTGATCGGAATAAATAATTTAGATGTGCCAAGAATCAAACGTAAATATATAATTAAAGGGATGGATGCATGAATCCAAAAGAACCACAACAATGAAAATTTTGGAGAAGATTCTCGAATATATCCTAAAGGTAAATTAACAAGAAATGCTATTAGCGGTAAAGTAAGATAAGGGTGTTGATAAACAAAAACCTCAAACATGAAGGAATAGTACCATATTTTGTACGATATTTAAAACTCTATTTTTCTATTTTATAAAAC
>CAZIRV010000060.1:0-13253 GCA_964541845.1 uncultured Planctomycetales bacterium | reverse complement strand
ATGTAGTTTTTTAATTTGATATGAATTTCTTTGGACATAAACCGTCAATCCATTTAAATTGCACTACTAGGAGGCTGTCCGAGAATAAGATTTTTGTTCAGAGCAAGGCGCGAGACGAAAGAAATACCGGAGGCGTACATGTGTACGTTGAGGATTTTCTTGAGTCTTGCAACGCAGGTCTGGATAAAAAGATTGTTCTCGGACAGCCTCCTAGCGGTCATAATCGCCGGTCTTACCTCCGCTTTTATGCATCAACTTCACCTCAGAAATCACCATCCCCTTATCCTTCCATTTCATCATGTCATAAATTGTTAAAGCTGCCACTGAGACTGCCGTCAAAGCCTCCATCTCAACTCCTGTTCTTCCAAGACACACCACCTCAGCTACTGCGGTCACAATATAATTTTCCATATCTTTCTCAAAATTCACTTTTACTTTATCTAACATCAACGGATGGCACAGTGGAATAATATCCGGTGTGGATTTCGCTGCCATAATTCCAGCAACCTTTGCCGTTTCAAATACATCTCCTTTCGGAGATCCTTTTTCCATTAATACCCCAAAGGCTTCCGCGCTAAACTGAATCTGTGCTGAAGCACGGGCAATCCTTTTTGTAACATCCTTTTCACTAATATCCACCATTCCGTTAATTTGTTTCATGATTATTTCCTTATAGGATGTCTTTAGGATTCAAGCAAGAATAACTTCCCTTTTTGCTTCTTCATCTTCAGGCCATTTTTGACCGATTTTCAATCGCAATTTCCTCAACGTAGCTCGCTACGCCTCGAAAATCACTCAATCAAATCGGCCAAATCTGACCTAAATCTGAAAGCTAAAAAGGGAAGTTATTTTTGCTTGAATCCTTAATCTTTTTGCGTAATATTTTTTTCTCTGACTGCCGTCTTTTTCCTTCCAAAATTTTTTCCTTTAACGCTCTTGGCCTCTTACGATTTTGACGTTTCTCCTTCGCTAATTGCTGTTGTTTTTCCTGGTGCCTTAATTTATTTATCTTCTCAATTTTCCTAAACAACAACACTTGCGCGTGATAACGATTCATGACCTGCGTTCGCTCTTTCTGACATTTTACCTGAATTCCTGTTGGTACGTGGTGTAGTGTAACACACGTTGACACCTTATTCACGTTCTGTCCGCCAGGCCCTGAAGCCCGTACAAAGGTTTCCTTAATATCTTTCTCAAAAATCTTTGATTTACGCATCATCCGTCGTAATTCTTTTTGTTTTTCATCAAACATCTCTCATCCTCTGATACAGGCACGCTACCCACTTTTTCCCTATTTTTATTTGCAAACATTTAAGCGGATACTTTTTAAACTCTTCCTTCAACATTTTAAGATGTTCTCCTGAAATACCTGAAACAGCTAAATATTTTCCCTGTTTAACAAATCTTAAAATCCTGTCACCAAACTGAATTAAATCATGTGTAACCAAATTTGCCGCTACAAAATCATATTGTTTTCGCCCTCGAAATTTTTGAATGTCCATAACACTTAAATCATTAGCCTTACACCCATTCTCCTGAAAATTCAATCGAGCCACTTCAATGGCATCTGAACTAACATCGACTGCTTTAATATACTTGGCTCCACACTTTCGGGCGATAATCCCTAAAATTCCTGTCCCTGTTCCGATATCAAATACTGTTTCAAATTTCCCTGAATACTCTTCAATCAACTCTGCCATAAATCGTGTGGTTTCATGTAACCCGGTTCCAAAAGCCAAACTTGTATCAATATAAATCGCCTCTTTCTTTGAAATATAAAATTTTTTTAACCAAATCGGCACAACCTCAAAACGCTTCGTTAATACAAACGGCTTAAACTCCTTCTTCCAGACATCCTGCCACTCTTGCTTTTTCAGAGACTTCAACTCCAACTCAACATCCTGCAAAGCAACCTTTTCTAACTTTTTATAAAATTTCTTTGCTTTCGCCTCTGACTGAAAATAAACCTCCAAAATTTTAACAGAATTTTTTTCTAGCTCAATGATCTCAGTTGTATTAACTCCTAAATTTATCAACAAACTTTTTAGAATATCAATACGATCGGTTTCGGAAGAATAAATTTTTAAAAAAATTCTAAAAATCATATTGTGGAGCGGATGCAAGGATCGCCTCTACTCTGCTTCTTTCAAAACATGTTGGTAGGCTTCGTTGATCTTTTGAAATTTTTCTTTGGCAATTTTGGCATACTCTTCACCCAAGTGCGCAACACGGTCAGGATGATGGGATAACGCGAGCTTATGATAAGCTTTTTTTATTTCCACCTTGGTCGCGCCACGCTTAAGGTTTAATACTTCGTAATACCGGTCATGTGTTTTTAAAAACTCTGCCTGAAGGGAATGAAAATCTTCGGTGCGAATTTCAAGAAGCTCGACAATATCTTCAATAGCCTTCTTTTCATTCGGGTGAATAACACCATCAGCCTCAACAACCAAATACACAATGCGCAATAACATAAGCCGCTCTTCATATTTCGATGCTTTTTTAAAATTCTCACAAGTTTCTCGCAAATTAATCGTCTGATTCAAGGCGAATTGCAAAGTCCGCTGAATAATTTCCATCTGATAAGCTCCATACCCCATCTTCTGAAAAACATTCAAAATCACCTGAATCTCTTCTCTGGAAATTTTCTGATCGACTTTAACAACATAAGACAAAATGGAAATTAAATTAATTTGAAAAATAGACTTCTCATCAATTCCCCCTTTCTGCTTTCGCTGTGTGTCAACGGAGCCTCCCAAATAAACACCCGCGATGGCCCCTAATGGACCGGCAAACATCAAACCCAAAATGCCCCCTATGGCCCTGCCGGATATTCCTTTTCCCCTATTATCAAAAAAAATATGACCAATAATGACCCCAATAATGGCGGCAAATGGCCCAAGAAACAATAATCCGAGAAGCCCTCCAAAAAATTTACCTTTCCAATTCTGCATAATCACACCTCCTAAAAAAGCAGGGACACATCACAATCGGATGTATCCCTGATTTTTACAAACGGACAGAAGCAAGCCCTTTCCCTGAGCAATCTATGGATTCTGCTTACCGTTAACCCCATTCAGATATTTATAAAACTCATTCTCTGTCGATAAAATCAGTGTTGTATCTTTACGCATTGTCTTTTTATACCCTTCTAACGTTTTAACAAACGCATAAAAATCAGGATCTTTATTGTAAGCTTCCGCGTAAATATTGATGGCCTCCGCATCTGCCTTTCCTTTAACTTCCTGTGCCGTACGATAAGCACCGGAACGAATTTCTTCCAATTCCTTAGCCATTTGTCCTTCAATTTCGGCTTTTTTTCCCTGACCCTCGGAGCGAAATTGTTCTGCTGCCCGTTTACGCTCGGAAATCATACGGTCATATACTTTTCGGCGAACATTTTCTACATAATTAATGCGCTTAATCCGCATATCAATCAATTCAATGCCATATGTTGGTGTTGCCTTGGCTGCTGTTTTGAGAATTTGACGACTTAATGCCTCTCTTCCTAATTTAATTTTTTTAATCACGGTTTTTCCAACCTGAAACCCATCACCCTGCTCCTCTTCAGATTGTTTTAATAAGCGGTTGCCATTGCGTACTAATTCCACCAAATTATTATTTGAAATGATATCACGCGTGGCCGCTTCAATAATATCATCTAACCGCGCCTGGGCACTGATTTCTGTGCCCACTGATTGCATAAATTTTAACGCATCTTTAATTCTCCAACGCGCTGTGGTATCAACCCAAATATAACGTTTTTCTCGTGTCGGAATTTGATTTGGATCCCCATCCCATTGAAGCATTCTTTTTTCAAAATAATTGACTGTTTGCACAAAAGGAACTTTAACATTTAATCCTGCTTTTGTAATAGGTTCACCAATCGGTTGTCCAAATTGTGTCACAACGGCCTGCTGTGTTTCATCAATGGTATAAATAGCACCACTCGCTACCAACAATCCCAAAAAAACAATCACCCCAAAAAGAGCTGTAATTCCTTTATTCATATCAAAACCTCCCTATTTGTCCTTTCAAAAAATTTCATTTCACTCTCAGTAACCCCGAAGGGATTCCTGCTCCTAGTAGTGCAATTCAAATGGATTGACGGTTTATGTCCAAAGAAATTCATATCAAATTAAAAAACTACATCCGACAATCAGTATGAATTTAACTACTGGAATAAACCTTTTCCAAAATAAAAAAAGCGGAAAGGTTCATTTCCCATTCAAATTTAATAACGGCAATGCCCCATTTGTTTCGGGATCAAAAATAAAAATTTTACCGACATTAGGAATAACTTTTTCTAACGTTTCCAAATATAATCGTCTACGGGTTACATTCTTGGCATATCTATATGCATTCCATGTTTCCGTAAACTTGGCCGCGTCCCCTTTCGCGTTTTGAACACGGGCAAACGCATATCCTTCTGCTTCACGAATTGTCTTTTCAGCCTGCCCTTTTGCCTTTGGAATAACCTTATTATAAGCCTCCCAGGACTGATTAATAACTTTCTCCCGCTCCTGTTTGGCTTCATTAACTTCATTAAAAGAACGTTTCACTTTCTCAGGAGGATTGACATCCTGAAGTTTAACGGTCTCAATTTGAACCCCGCTTTTATATGAATTTAAAATACCTTGCAACCTTTCCTGAACTTCCTGATTAATTTCAATACGTCGCGTCGTCAGGGCCTCAGAAACTGTACTATCTCCAATAACCTGACGCATAACAGATTCCGAAACATCACGCACAGTCTTTCTTGGATTACGAATATTGAATAATAACTGAACAGGATCTTTGACACGAAATTGAACAATCCATGTCACCTCCAAAACGTTTAAATCTCCCGTTAGCATAAGCGATTCATCATCAAATGACTTGTTTGAATACTTTGTATTGATTCCCGCCTGCAACGTACGAAAACCAAATTCCTCTTTAAAAATCCGCTTAACCTTCACGCGGTCTAATTTTTCAATACCTAACGGCATCTTCCAATGCAACCCCGGTTTGGTAATCCGCGTAAATTTTCCAAAACGACGGATGACACCAACCTCGTCTGTTGCTACAGAATAAAAGCTCGTCATGATCGCCATAGCAATGGCCCCAATGACAACAATAACCGGCAACCATTTATTCAGCCCCGGCGGTATTTTCGGCAGCCCCTGTTTAAATAATTCTTCCGGTGTGTCTGGAATTTTAAAAGCCATGATCCCCCCCCTTTAAATTTTATACCAAATTCATCAAATAATACCAATTCCACTAATTAATTCCTGACATTAGTCTTACTTATCTCGACGCTTTTACGAGTAAGTAAGCCTTTTAAATGAGTACTTATTTAATGGAATTGGTATTATTGCTCTATTTTAAGGCTGCTATTCCCGTTAAATCCTCCAGGAGGATGTCCGAAAATGATCTTTTTACCCAGCCCCGCCTGGTATTACTTAATGAAGTTAGCATTATCTATCCTTAAAATATGCTTTCCACCAATTTTATCAAAATACTGAACATGATATTTTCCTTTCGTAATCCTTTCTAAATCCTCCACATTTCCTTCTTTAACAACCGCGTAAGTATAGGGTTGGCTATCCAAAAAATCAATAACTTTCTGATCTGTGTTTAAAAACGGTATCGGATGAGGACTCCAAAACCCTTTGCCATTAATATCAATGACCGCCATCTTTCGATCCGTATAAAATCGTATTCCGCGCACATAAAACTTGCTTGCCAATACTGTCGTGTCTGATTGATCAATTTTCTTAAAAACCTCGGAAATATCCTTACAGGAAACCCATGGTTCAATAGAAGGACGCGCTAAAAATAACATTGTAAATAACCCTATGGTAACTCCTGGATAAGACAAAACCATTGAAAAATACTTTTTCTTTTTATTAAAAACAAATAGACCCACCGCTGTTAAAAAAACTATGGACATAGTTATATAAACCGGGGCCATACTAACAACGATCATACTATGTTTCCGTGCGGCAATAAATCCTCCGATAATCCCTCCGATAAGAAAAACCGACATAATATAGGTGCAAATTTTCAAGCCTTTCGGCTCTTGTTGAGCTTCAGCCCGGCTTAACGCGCTTTCAATGTAATACCCTAAAATCATGGCCATGGCGGGAAATAATGGAAGTATATAACTGGCTAACTTGCAATGCGCCGGTTGCGTATACATATAAATTGTGACAACCCAAAAAATTAAAAACCAAACTCTATCATACCCCTCAACCTTTTCTTTTATGTTTTTAAAAATCGTCTTAATCGCTGGAAATAAAAAAAAGCTCCAGGGCAAAAGACCTCCCAGCATAACTTCAAAATAAAAATACCACGTATCAATTTTAGGATGCTCCGATTCAAAAATCCGACGAACATGCACATTGTTCCAGTATTCCTCAATAAACCCCTGCCCATACTGTTGATACATCAACACATGCCAGGGAACAGCGATCAACGCGAAAATGATAAAGGCAATCCACCGTGAAGGATGCCTGAGAATAGAAAAATCTTTTTTATAAAAAAGAAATAGAATCGCAGGTGTTACTGTAAATGAAAAACCCAGCAATCCTTTCGTTAAAACAGCTAACGCGGAGAATGTAAACCACCCGATAATTCCTTTACTTCGATGTTTGGGATAAAAATGGGCCAAACAAAAAAATCCTAACGAAATCGCTATCAGGGTTGTAAAAGTCATATCCGTTAAAACCGCGCGTGAAAGGGCCACATGAATAAAACAACTGCTTAGTATTAGTCCTGATAAAAAAGACTGCCGCTTATTTCGAAACAACATCCACGAAATCCAATAAACATTAGCCACACCCAAAATACCAAAAAACGCGGGCCAAAAACGCGCGACAAAAGGTGTTATACCAAAAATTTTGATAAGAACCGCGGAGAGAAAATAAAAGAAGATCGGTTTTTCAAATTGAGGAACATCAAAAATCATGGGAGTCAGCCAGCTATTATGTGCTACCATTTCTTTGGCTGTCTGCGTATAGAAAACCTCATCCGGATGGGTCAGACTCACAATGTTGTTGCCAAACATAAGCATACCATAGGCCCATATGACTAAAATCAAAACCAACTTGCCATGCCCTATTTTTTCAAACCAACTCTTATCCATTCATAAGCTCCTCAATGGAAACAAACTCAAACCCTTTCTTCCGTAAGGTTTCGGCTAATAAAGGAATCGCTTTAACTGTCTGCATGCGATTCCCTCCCTCCCTTGAAAGAACATTCCCGCTGTCATGAAAAAGAAGAATATCCCCATTTCTAATTCTAAGCGAAAGGTATTTGACCATATACTTATAATTAAAAGTAACCCAATCTTTTGAATTAAGGGACCACAAAACGACTTTATATCCCATTGAATTTATTTTTTCTTTAATGGCCTTACGCAACCAGGCTTTAGGAGGGCGAAAAACATCTGTTGTCTGACCTGTTATTTCCCGAATAACGTGTTCGGTATATTTAATCTCTTCTTCCACTTCAGCAGGTGTGTAATATAAAATAACGCTATGGGCGAACCCATGATTCCCAATAATATGACCTTCATCAGCCACACGTCTGGCCACCTCAGGATATTCCCGTACATGATGTCCAATCATAAAAAATGTTGCCTTAATATTTGCCTTTTTTAATTCATCTAAAATTTTAGGCGTCCATTCCGATGATGGCCCGTCATCAAAAGTCAAGGCAATTTTTTTCTTAGACGTCTTAACTCTATAAATTGTTCCCCGACGAATTAAGATAGCCTGATCGAAAAAAATACAAAAATAAAAAATGCAAAGAACCGCGATTAATAGGAAAAATAAAATAGCGGGAACCATTAAATTTAAACAAACTCCACTAACGAACAGTCATAACCTTCAGGAGCCTCAAAACCAAGAAAATTTAAAAGCGTTGCCGCGACATTGGAAAGTCCCGCTCCATCAGGCGGTGCCAGTTTATATTCCCCTTGATAAGAACTATCAACAATCGCGCACGGTACCGGATTAAGAGAATGGGCCGTACTCACCACTTTCTTTCCATTTTTCATCGTAAACATCTCATCAGCATTCCCATGATCCGCTACCAGCATAACGATTCCACCTAAATCTTTTACAACCTCTATCAACCTTGCCAAACAGTCATCCGCTGCTTCTAACGATTCAAGAATAGCTTTTTCCACACCTGTATGTCCTACCATATCTCCATTCGCGATATTAATACGCCCAAATTGATATTCCCCACTTTTAAGGAGTTCAATTGTTTTTTCCGTAATTTCATATGCCTTCATTTTAGGTGCTTGATCAAACTGAATTTTATCGGAAGGAATTTCGATATATTTCTCCAAAGCCTCATCCACATAGCCGGATTTATTGCCATTCCAAAAATAAGTGACATGCCCATACTTCTGAGTCTCAGAAATCGCAAAAGATTTAAGCCCTTCTCCACACATATACGCACTAATGGTTTGATCAATCTTTGGAGGATTAACTAAGTAATGATTCGGTACATGCAAATCTCCATCGTATTGCATCATGCCGGCGAATAAAACTTCCGGGACCCGCTCCCGATCAAATTTATCGAAATTTTCTTTCTGATCAAATGCCATCGATAGTTCTATGGCACGATCTCCTCTAAAATTAAAAAAGACGACGGAATCTCCATCCTCAATCATCCCCATAGGGGCTCCATCTCTTTCAACGACAAAGGATTCCAAATATTGATCATTCACATTCGAATCTTCCGCGTAATAGGTCTTGACAGCCTCGCTCGCGGATTTAAACCGGCGTGCTTTGCCTAAAACATGGGTATTCCACCCCTTCTTAACAATATCCCAGTCCGCGTTATAACGATCCATGGTGGTGATCATCCGTCCTCCACCAGAAGCAATCGCGCAATCAACATCAAATTTTTCATTTAACTCTTTAAACACATTTTCTAACTTTTCAATATAAATTACTGCTGATTTTTCATAGACATCACGCCCATCTAACAGCACATGAACACGAACGCGCTTAACCCCTTGCTCAGCGCACTGCCTGGCCATGGCACACAAATGATCAATATGTGAATGTACATTTCCATCAGATAGTAATCCAATAAAATGAAATGCCTTTTCTTCCTGTTTTGCCCCGGAAACAAGCTTTTCCCAAGTAGGTGTCTTAAAAATACTTGCGTCAGCAATAGAATTTTTCACTAAGGAAGCCCCTTGATCAAATACACGTCCAGCCCCTAACGCATTATGCCCAACTTCACTATTGCCCATATCCTCATCTGAAGGCATCCCCACAGCCGTTCCATGAGCTCTCAAAGTTGTATATAAACTTTCTTTCATCAAACTATCAAGGCAAGGGGTTTTTGCTAAATAAACGCCATCACTTTCATCTCGTTTTCCTATCCCAACACCGTCCAAAATAACCAATAAAACCGGCCCTTTGCGCGGCTGAAATTTTTCTATTTTTTTAAGTTGATTAGGCATAAACCTCTCCTCTTAGCAACCTACACTATTCCGTTAATATTACGATTAAGATTTGTACAAAAATAACCAATTCACATATGATAAAATGTGCCGTGAACGGTTACCATCAAACGAATGGTTTGTAATATATCAATTATTTACAAACTCTCATTGTACACAAAAACAAAGAAAATAAAACTGTTTTTTGGCAGAATTTTTAATCGAAAATTTTCCTTAAATATTTTTTTTGGACTTTGTCTTTGTTCGGGAGGGCTTTTTTGCTGTAGAAACAGTCTTTTTTTCAGGCATGTAATACTTCATCCAGGACTTTGAGAAATTTTCAAGCCAATCAGCAGCAGCATTTTCAAAACCAACATCATATCCTGCTCTTTCACTTTCAATCCACAAGTGTCGATTAATTTCTTCAACGACTCTTTTATCCTTCAGCAACTTTTCTTTTGACTCTGCCATGATATTTCTCCTTCAAATTTTATTTAATCAGAATAGTTTAAATACTTTAATACAAATAGTCAATGATTCAATGCCTCTATTAACTGACTTTAGTCTACTATACTTTATCCTTATTCTAAGGTGTCCCAGCTATCATCACCCAAAACTTCTCTAATCACTGCTACACTTCCTTGTAAAAATGTCTGCCCCTGACGCAATTCTCCCTGGAAACCATCTTCATAAAATTCATCCAACCTCTGCAACAAACTTTCTCTCTGTCCCTCTGTTACCCCTAGTGTGATAAACTCCCCATAGTCATCTGCTTTATTACTAACTAATATTTTATTAATAAGCATTGAAGCCTCTAATAATTTTTTTAATGACTCCCGTCTTTCCATGGATAACCCCACTAAATTCTGCATAAATCTTTTTTTATTAACACTTTCCAGTCCTCCATTAATCTGAGCCTGATAAACTTTTTCGACATAAGCCCTTTCTCTATTATTTATTTCAATTTGACCATCACAAACCTGCGTAAACAAATCTGTTGTCTTAAGAATTAATCCGTTTCCCGAAGTTCTATACTTCTTAAGAAAATTACGGGCAATGCGCAAATCGACATTATCACGCAAAAGATCATCCATAAAAGCTTTAAAAAACTCTCCTTTTTCAAATTCTTCCCTGGAAAATTCAGGAGGATTCTGACTACGCTCGGCGTTCTTTTTTAAATAGGTCAAACTTACCAAATAATTTTTCACAAACTCATATTTTTTACCATCAGGGTTATACTTCTGAAATTGTTGAATATCTCTGACCTGCGCGAAAATAGTTGGGGTATAAAAATATAATAATAAAAAAATAGTTAAAAAAGTTGCACGCTTCATAGGAGAAATTCTACCAAAAAATGAAAAGAAATCAAACAAGAAAAAGAAAGCCGATAAAGATGAGGATATTTCC
The DNA here is from genome assembly GCA_964541845.1 of uncultured Planctomycetales bacterium. Classification (GTDB taxonomy): domain Bacteria; phylum Omnitrophota; class Gorgyraeia; order Zapsychrales; family Zapsychraceae; genus CAZIRV01. Next base: position 2,398 of record CAZIRV010000060.1, on the reverse strand, counting down.
CCACCGCTCTTCGGCAACTCAGCCACCATACCGCTTATCAACCATTTGTCCTGTCTGACACGCCCAATCAAAATCTCAGGGCCCTTTAGGTCTTAAACAGCTTAGGTCTGTAGTTTTGTCTATGAACAAGGTGTTCATGTCTCAACTTTAAGAGGAGTCGAGAGTCCTTGAGTTTCCTCAAGTTTACCTTTATCGGCTTAATTAAACTATAGCATATTGAACAGACCAACGGCAAGATCAGGAGGTGATTTTTTTACTAAAATTAATTTAGCTGAGAAACTTGAACATCCTTCTCATGCCTGGCAGGCTCAAGACCTAATAGAGGTAAAATACTTTGCATAGGCGTAATGTTAATAATAACCGGAGCAAAGCCATTAATATTCTTGTTTAATAACGGCTCCATACCCGAAAAATCAAAATGAATATCCATCCCTGAACCCTGACGATTAACGTCAATAGCATTCATGTCAATCCCCCCGACATCTACAGAGGAGGAGGCTCTTTTTTTAGCTTCAACAACCTCTAATGGAGGGACTTTTACATCCATAATAGCATATCTTATTCTATAATCAACAGTCCATGCTCCTGCCATATCATGACCAAATTTACCTATCTGTTCAGCTAAAACAAACTCCGTTCCTTTAATCTTCGATAAACTTTGCATTAATACTTCACCTAATTTTTTATTTTTTTTTAATTGACCTTTATTAACTTTCTTAATTTTTTGAAATTCTTTTATATCATCCACTGAAAAACCCTCATCATCTGATGAAATATTTTCTTCTAAAATATACTCAATGGTTTGAATACTTCCCTCCCCTTCTCCCTTACGAACCTCAAATTTATTACCACTATTAATGATTTCCTGAAACGCCTGAAAAAGATCGTTGACTTTAACATCAAGGCTTTCTCCTAAATCTAAATTAGAAATTTTTTCTAACTGATCTTTTAATCGCTTTTTTATTTGTATAATTTCACCTTTTTTAAATGCCTTCTTTCCAACACGCTTTTGTAATACCTTATCTATCAGATCAAGATGATCACCAACTATCGCCACCCCCCCAATCACCATAAAGACAACACTAATACCAATCAAAGGCCAATTATCACCCACCCACTCATAAGCTGAGTTAAGCACTGAAAAATCAATAACTTCCCCCGCCTTAACTGATAAAATGTGTCCTCCATCTTCCAAAGATCCTCTCAAGCTTCTAAACATATTTAAAACATCCTCAACAGAAATAGGAGAAGCTGCTTGTTCTTCCCCTTGTGGCTCCATTTGCACCACTACTTGAGAAAATTTTTGACCAATCACAGAATTCGCGATTTTACTGCCATCTTCCGCGTAACCAACCTCCAGAGTTTTAGCCAGAGGAATGCCTCCTGAAAAATATTTTCTTGGGATCATTTTCCCACTTAAGTGATCATAATCTTCCTTAATGTAGTTAAACGCCCCTTTCTTAAACGCTTTCATATAACGATCATAAATCTGAACATTTACTGACGGGTCATTATTTTCTATACCGACTACTTTATTTTGATCGACATAGACTCGGGACAATAAACCTTTTTGAATTGTTTCTTTGTACCATTTGGCTAAAATTAAAGAATTATAGATCTGCCGAAGTTTGGCAAAATTTTGACCTTCATTGACTTCTTTTTCAATTTCAGGAAGAATGATTTCGCGGATGATGTTTGTGGAAACAGATAAATCATTTTCTGTAAAGGCAGGGGCTCCCTGCCCTTTTTTCAATTGATTGTTTTTTAAATAGCGGGGAACCTCCGTCTCTACAGCATTGCGTTGCATCGCTAAATAGTCTTCATCCAGCATCACTTTTAATTTACTTTCAACGACATAAACTGTTTGCCCGTGTTCATACACCGTTGCCTTTTCGGGAAGAATCCATACTTTATTAAACGTATTTACTGGAATTTCAGTTGTTCCATATTTTTCTTCCGCTTTTTGATAAACCTTTTCCCAAAAGGATTTTCCCAATTCATCTTCCGGATACATCAGTGACGCCGTTAATTGTTTAAGAATATAATCTAAAGATAATAGATCTCGTCCTAAATCCGTCTTTCCCAATTCTTCAGGAATGACGCGATCTCCTTCATAAGGAGACAAATTCACCCACAAATCGTCTTTCGGCACTGTTAAAGATGCCAGAAAATATTTAATGAGGCGTTGAGATTCTGATTTAATCTGATCCTGATCAAAATCTGTATTTCCCTCATCAAGAATAAAATCAAATTTCAAAGGGTCTTCAGGATGAATGGTCATCCCCTTTAATAAAACAGGCGTAAACGCGGGGCTTGGATTAACCATGATTCCGGGAAGCGGAAGATTTAACGCGTTAATCGTTTGCGTATAAGCAATATTTGGCGGACAAATAACATT
>CAZIRV010000059.1:0-13364 GCA_964541845.1 uncultured Planctomycetales bacterium | reverse complement strand
TACAACTCAACACTTTATTTTTTGAGATTTAAGTGTTCTACCTGAAGTCGGGAGGAATTGAAAAACGGCATATTGCGGAAAGAATAGTTGTATTTTTAGTTCTAATTAGGAGTTAGGGTTTACCTATAATGAAATAATTTTACTATTTCTGCCCTCAGATTTAGGGTATAAATAGTAAAATTATTTCATTACAGACCCTTACTCTGAAACCTCTTAATAAAATCTTTCATGTAGCAGACAAAGACAAAATACTCATTAATTGTACGAAAAATTCTCATTTTACTTTTCCCCTTCTTTCGTCCATAATCATAAATAAATGGAATTTCTTTAATCTTTTTTGTAAAAAGAGAAATTTTAACTAAAAGTTCCGCGTTCGCTACAAAACCCCTGGACTGAATAAGACCAAAAGCTCCAAAATATTCGGTTAACTGGCGAAGAATCCCAATACGATAAGCCCGGAAAAAAATTGTATAATCTTTCACGTCTTCCTTTATAGGAAAAAGCCTTCGCATAAAAAAACTGGCGCCCCAACTATAAATTAACCGTGGAAGAGGAAAATCTTTATACCGCCCTCCTTTTTGATATCTGGAACCAATCACGACATCCTGTCCGTTGTTTTCAACCTCCTCAACCATGTCTTTCACAATGCTGCATTCACTCGTCTGATCGCTTTCCATAACCACCAAAACATCATCATCGCGATTAGAATTCTCAAGAACTTTATGAATCGCCAGAGAAAATACTGCTCCGATATTCATATTAATCCTGGTTCCCGTAACAGTAAGATCTTCCCCCTTCATCTGCCCTAAGACTTCTAAAGAGCCATCCGAACTCCCATCATTAACAGCCACTATTTTATACTCTTGACCCTTCATAATCTGTCGAAGCTCAGGGATAATTTTTCGAATATTTTCTTCCTCGTTATAAATAGGTAAAACTAAATAAATCATCTCTTTCCTTTCTTCTCTGGTCGAGCATACAAAATCCAATTTTTACTTAAAAAAATAACCTTCCAATCCTTCAACTTACTAATATCCACTCCCGAAAACCGTGGACTATATAAATAAAACTTTGCCTTCTTCCCCTCAATCATATCATCAGGATTAGTACTCCACTGAAATCCTTTAATATCCAATCCCCATGTTCGATTCACATGCCCCGGGATAGCAAAAGCAGCCTCCATGGCGTTACATAAAATAACATTTTCATTCGATGAATCTGTATTTTCTCTAAACCATACCATTAAATTATGCGTATCATATTGATAGACAGATTCCCGATTTAAGGCATATTGACAAACAAATTGATTAAGCAATAAAGCACACACAACCCCCACTAATTGCCAACGAAACGAAAGTCCGGACAAAGCATCAGAGATAAGAACCGTCAACATAAACGCAAAAAATAAACCTAACGGCATCGCATAATAGGCCACGGTGTTCCAAGGAAGCAAAATCATCAAAAACCCTATATAAAACAGCCCTCCAAGAAAAATACCCCACTTTGTCCGATCAGAAAAAATTTTCGAAACTTTTCTCACCTTTTCTTTGCTGCCTAAATAAAAAATCAGCATACTCCCCAATATCCAGGGGAGATGATTCATAAAATCTTTCTTAAACCATGCCGATAAATTAGACATAATCCTTGAAATATTCTGAAAACCATATTCAGACGTATAGGAGGATCGAATAAATAATAATAAACTCGCCGCGTGAGCTATAGTGATTAAAATTAACACGATACCGATCGCCCCCAATATCTTTCTTTTTTTCTTTTGTTTCCAGGCTAAATATAGATAAGACAACCCAAGGGCAATTCCGGCAGAAACAAAGGTTTCTTTACAATAAAAAGAAGCAAAAAGAAAAATAATTCCTAAGAACAACCACCCCCAACGGAGCTTCATTTGTTGAGACCCTTTGGTATTCAGATCACCAGCTTCATCCCACAACGGTTTAAGGTGATTCAGAAAAAAATGTATCGATATCCCAAGAAAGAAAGTTCCTAGATATTCATGAGAAGAAAGATAAAAAAACGCGTCATAAAAATAATGAAATGAGAGGGTTATTGCTGGTAATAAAACAATGGCTGTTTTATTTCGCGTTAAACGCCAGGCTGCCATTCCCCAAATCAATAAAATCAGACATATTTCAAACCACTTGAAAATATAAAATAACTTTGGAGAATTCTGAAACACAGTATAAAAAATGCCACAATGCAACGTCCAGACTGGTTTAAACTCGCCAAAAGATATAAACCCCTGAAAATATTCCCACGCCTTATCCAACATAGAACCGGATAATGTCAAAATCTGCAAGTCATCCATCAATCCCCATGACCACACACCTAAAATATATGAAAAAAGAATAGTCACTAACGGTGGTAAAACAGCAAAAATCCACACAAAATGATATATATCCTTTTTTTTCATTTTTTCTATTCTACTCATTTCCACCCGACATCTCCTCTTGAACCTGATCAAACGCCTCAACCATCCGCCTACCATACATTTCCGGTGTATACATTTCAAGGTATCTCTTCCTGTTATTCCTTCCCATCTCATTCCGCAAATTTTTATCTCCCGCAAAATTCAAAATATGCTTGGCTAACTGTTTTTCATTGCCCTTAGGAAATAAAAATCCTCCCTTTTTATCCTCCACAATCTCTGGAATCGTGCCCTCAATGGAAGCCACCACCGGCAAGCCCTCTGCCATGGCATGTAAAAGGACCAAACCAAACACATCCCGATGTGTGGGAAAAATAAAAATATCTGAACTTCTCATTAATTCCGTCCTTTTTTCTTCACTATCCACATAACCCAAAAATGTCACATAATCGCTAAGATTATTCTCTTCAACATATTTTTCAATCTCTTCCTTGAATTCGTCCGACTCAAAGGGGCCCCCAAATATAAAACAAATGTTTGAATTTTTCTTAATCACTTCCGGAATCGCTTTGATCGCCGTCATAACCCCCTTTGTCCAGCTTAAGAAAGAAAAATAAAGCACTTGCACACATTCCTGACTTTTCTCCTTCCTCTGTCCCTGATCATAAAAATCCGTCACACACCCCGGTACTGCTAATAGTCGTTTTCGTTCCATAAAGCCTTCATATTTATCTTTCGTCCCCTCCCCTAAAACAATGCTCGCTGTTGCCATCGCGCAAAATTCTCGAACAAGGCGTTTATAAAAATCATTTCCATTATCATACAACTCCCGCACATACTGCCCCATATCATGAATCACAATTTTGCGTCCTAACAACTTGCCTAATCGACAAAATAAATAATCTTTTAAAAACGGCATCTTATCAAAACTCATATTATAAAGGACATATTGAGGACGATGCCGAAGGATCAGATAAATATACTGAAAAACATATTTCACCATCTTCCATAATTTAGAAAGAGTTACCTTCTTATGCGTCCCATAACTCCAGAAATGCATATTCATAAACGTCACATCATAGGCTTCAATAAACTTTGATTCCATGAGCATCTTATACATCATGCTGTGACCGAAATATGGCGGCGGAAGAATCCCGCAGATGAGAATGCGTGTTTTAGAATTCATAATATTTATTGTTTTTTGTTTCATAAATTCTCACTATAAATATTAATAATTCGGGATGGAGAAGTTGTGGCCTGCCAACCTAATACTTTTTTGGCTTTAGCTGCTAGTACCTTTACATTTATTGCTTTTACCCCATTCAAACACTTTATTTCTGATGAAAAATTCGTTTGCCTGACAATCATCTCGGCTAAATCTCCCAAACTTATCCCTGTTTCCGGTGCGAGATTCATTGTGCCGCACCCTTGATTTCTTTCCAAAAGCTTCTGAAAAACATTCACTACATCATTCACATACAAAAACTGCAATAATGTATCCTTTGGATGAATCAACTCAATCGGCTCATTATTCAATGTTTTCTTAAAAAATACCGGAATCACGGCCTTTTCTGCCTGCCCTGGACCAACCACATTCACGGCTCTTAAAATGGTCAACTGATCCTCTGAAAAATATTGCCGACAAATCTGTTCGGCCTCCCACTTACTTTTGGCATAAGCCCCTTGCGGCTTAATTGGAGAACTTTCATCAATATCTTTCCCTTCCCTCTGATATACAAGCCCTGTGGACATAAAAATAAAATATTTTGTATTCACCGCCTTAATCACATTTTCTGTCCCCTGCACATTCACGCGGTGATAAGTTTCATAATCAGTCTTACCAACATGCGTCACGTTACACGCCGCTAAATGAAAAACACAGTCAAAAGACTCCTTTAACTTAAAAGATTGTGTAATGTCCTGATCGTTATGGGTGAGAGGATAAACATGGCAAGATGTTTTCTTTAAAACTTCAAATAATCGTCGCCCGATAAAACCATCGGCCCCTGTAATAAGAATATTCATTTTTTAACCATTGATTATACTTCCAATTTTTTTACCCTGTTCCTGAATAATATTTGCAGCATACAGAGGCATAATGGATATATTTTCATACTGTGAAAATTTTTCTAATGATAGCCTTATGCCATAATCTGTGTTGTGCTGATTTAAAAAAACCTTCATGCTTTTCATTTTTCCGGTTTTTCCTGATTTAACCTCAACAGGAATAATTTTATCACCTTTTTGAAAAAGATAATCCACCTCAGAAGACGTCCCTTTTTGTTCATTATGCCAATAAAAAAGTTGCGCGCGGGCTCTGTTTTCCATAGATTTTATAAATTCCTGACCAACAAAAACTTCAGCAATGCTTCCCTTATTAATCATATCTACATCATTGGCAAGAAGAATGTCAGCATTTTTTAATCCTAACAAACGAAAATGTATCCCCAGATCAAATAAAAAAACTTTAAACCTGTTATTTTTTATCCCGGCACCCAAAGGTACGCCAAAACCGGATGAATGATATACTCTGTAAGCCAGCCCAGCTTGCACTAAAAGATCCAGAGCTTGTTTTAACGCCCGATGATTATGCGCGCCATCAACGTTTGAATATTTAAATTTACCCCCTGCCTGAACAGCAATAGAATTAAACACCTCATTCAAAAGCTGTACATCAACTCGACGTTTATATTTAGCAAAATCATCACGAAAAGATTCCAACAAATCTCCCAACAATTTTTGACATTCTAAAACATTTCTGGTTTTTACATACTCATTAACAATCTCAGGTAATCCGCCAATCAAATAAAATGTCTTTAAATAATCAATTATTTTATCGTGAAAAATAGACTCTACATTTTTATTATTCTTTATATCTATAAGGGCGATTTCCCCCAACGCCTTTAAATATTCATCAAATGACAAAGGATACATAAAAAAAGATTGTATTCGACCAACACCATAAGAAGGCAAACTTGATAAAGCAATTTCCAGAAGGGATCCGGCAGCGATAACATGCAAATCCGGCATTTTTTCGTAGAAAAAACGTAAAGAACTTAAGGCATCGGGACAAGCTTGTATCTCATCAAAAAACAGCAACGTTTTTCCGGGAATAATGGGGATAGAAAAATAGGCTGATAACTTCTCGGACAGATGCGCGGGATTAAGGGTTCTTTCAAAAAGTTTTTTGACATCCTTGTCTTCTTCAAAATTTATTTCTAAAAAATACTTAAAAGATTGACCTAAAACACGGCAAGAATAAGTTTTTCCAACCTGTCTTGCTCCCCTTAATAACAAGACTTTCCTTTGCCTGCTTCTTTTCCATTCAATTAGATTATTATCAATTTTTCTTTTCATCTACACACATAATATAAATAAATACAGAAAAATCAAGCATAATATAATCAATTATTACAGAAAAATAGACTATAGATGGCGCATAAAACACGAAAAATTAATGATTGCTACTTGCTAACAGCTCTTTTCTGTCCTATCTTCCAGCTTCTTCATTAATACGGTCGCGTTATAGAGGGATTCAAATGAACCTGCATCGGTCCAGGCTGATTTGAGGATGGAATAGGATAGCTGCTGTTTTTTAACATAATAGGCAAGAATGTCAGTGACTTCATATTCTCCACGCGGACTTTTTTTAAGTTTTTTAAGGAGAGAAAACACCTCAGGCTGAAACATCCAAAGGCCTGTGTTGACATAATTGGATTTTGGTTTCTTAGGCTTTTCAATAATATTAACAATCTTCTTTCCCTTAAACTCAACCACCCCATATTTTTGAGGGTCTTTCACTTTTGCCACCAAAATTTTCGCTTTATATGTGTTCTTTTCTTCCTGAAATTGCTTAACAAATTTTCCTACATCTTCACTCACCACATTGTCCCCCAAGATCACCATAAACTCTTCATCATGCACAAAGTTCTCTGCTAATAATAACGCGGCTCCTGTTCCGGTGCTGCCTTCCTGAATTTCATAACTAAACCGAGCGCCCCACTCCCGACCGGAACCAAGAAGACGAAAAAAATCTCCAACATGCTCTCCGCCAGTAACAATAAGAATATCTTTTATCCCCGCCTTCAAAAGTGCCTCCAAAGGATAATAAATCATCGGTTTTTTATAAACCGGGAGAAGATGCTTATTCGTTACTTTTGTTAACGGCCGTAAACGCTGCGCCGAACCACCGGCAAGAAGAACCCCTCTCATATCTTTTCCTTCTTTTCTCAAAATAATACCTTTGCAACTAAGAACCTGCGCGTAAATATCTGCTCCTCAGCATAAAGTGGAGTGGAAGGGAAGGGAACCTCCAGATTATAGTCTCCAATCAAGGCGGCATACCCAACGGGAGTAGCCTCTTCCGGAAATCGTTTTTCACGAAAAACGATTACTGCGTCTGAAAAACGATTACTTTTTATTGCCCCAAAATCCATTAATATACCGCTGATCCATCTTTTCTTTCACAGGACGCCACCAATTTTCATTGGCTTGATACCATTGCACTGTTTCTTCCAACCCCTTAATTAAATTATATTCAGGCATCCATCCGGTCGCTTTTAATTTTGAACAGTCTAAACTATAACGAAAATCATGTCCCGGACGGTCTTTCACATAAGAAATGAAAGAATTATCCTTTTTCATAAGTGCCAAAATCTTACGCGTTAATTCAATATTCGTAAATTCCTGATCTGCCGCGACATTATAAACCTCACCGCTTTGCCCGTTCTCAATCAAATGATAAATCGCCGAACAATGATCTGTCACATAAAGCCAGTCCCGAATTTGTTTTCCTTCCCCATAAATCGGAACGTGTAAACCATCAATAAGGTTCGTAATAAATAAAGGAATAACCTTCTCCGGATACGCCATCGGTCCATAGGTATTCGCGGCCCGCGTGATCACCACCGGCATGTTGTATGTTGCGAAATAACTATAGGCTAAGCGGTCACCACCGAGTTTAGATGCTGAATAAGGATTACGTGGTTTTAACTCAGAAGCCTCAACAAAACTCCCGTCCATAATCTGCCCATAAACCTCATCGGTTGAAATTTGAACAAACCGCTTCAAACTCTTTTGCCTGCGCGCGGCTTCCAATAAAACATAGACGCCCATAATATCCGTATCTAAAAAAGAACGGGAACTTTCAATGGAACGATCCACCGCCGCCTCAGCCGCAAAATTAACCACTACATTCACATCCTGCATCAATTCATCAACAAGAGCGGCATCACAAATATCACCATGAACAAATGAAAACCCTTCTCTTCCTTTAAAATTTTTTAAACTCTCCCTGTTCCCAGAATAAGTCAATTTATCCAATACCCGCACTTCTATATTTTCTTCTTTTTCATAAAGATATTGGACAAAATTACTACCGATGAAACCAGCTGCTCCGGTGATTAAATGTATTTTTTTATTTTTTTTGTTCATAAGAGACCTCTTTCGAAGACCGTTTTAAATTTTGATAATAGGCAAACGTCATACCATAAATTGTCCAAATAGGGATGGCTGTATAAGGCAATTCAAAAATAAGCAAAAAATTTGCAGCCACAAACCAGTTAACAATAATGCCACATAATAATATTCCTGTAGTTGATTTTAACCGAATAAATTTTTTAATCATCTGAAACAAAACAGTTAAAACCGATCCAATAAAAACTACTCCTACAATCCCTGCCCGATAAACCATATCTAAATACGAATTATGCGCCCCAATCCAACCGTCTCTACTCCACTCTGTTTCCCCCCAATTAATAATTTCAAGGCTTCTTGAACGTAAAGGTTTTCCAAAATCAAATCCGAAAACCGGCTTTTTTTTCCAAAACTCCACAATCATATCTCGCCAAATAAACATTCGAAAAACAGCATTAATACATGCCCCCTCCCAATTCCGCTGGAGAGGTATAATCGTCTCTTTCGTCTCATCTGGTTTTAAATTAAATTTTTCTATTGAAATTACAGGCCTCTGCTGCCCTTTATCAAACAATTCTTCTGTTGAAATTGAACGCCTCTTCTCCGGCATCTTATCAGACGTATGTATTTGGTAAAGACGACTCTCTCGTCCATCATTCCCGGATGCTTTAGTCAGGGACCCATTTCTAAAAGGATCTGTGCCTGTTGTTCTCGATTGGATTCCCGCCTTCGCGGGAATGACAAGTGGCGTTTTTACCGAATATTTACTATTAAATATTTTTTTTATTACATTCTGCTCTATTTTAAAAACGCCTGTTTTAACTTTAGAAAAATTTTTTTTGATAACCTCTTCCTTTAATCCCTTTTCTTTCGGTTGTCGCCCTAGCTCACCTCTGGCACGTACCTGCAAACCTGTTATCACCTTGTTCGTTTCACTTTCCAACCTGGCATTCCAGACAAAAGAATCTGGATTATATAAGCCAACTTTTCCTATCTTAACCCGCTTATACTCTCCCTTCTTTAATATCTTAATTACCTTTTCGTTATACAAATTAAAAATTTCCATCATCTTATGGAAACTCACAATAGATTTCATGGCATTTATGTCACCAAATTTTGCGACCCCAAGAACAATGATAAAAAAACTCAAAACGAGCATTCCCCGCCTTACTTCTTTTTTCCAATCCAGTAATTTATAAAAAGAAAAAATGATATAGACACTAGCTGCCAGATTTCCAACCATCATCATACGCGATGTCTTAATAAGTAAAATATACGGAGTAACTAACAAAAGACCTATTAAAAAGATATATTTAATACTTTTTTGATGATAAGATTTAATTAAGATTAATGCCAGAAAAAATAACGTTAATGTCCAATACGTATTAAACTTTTGAATAAAAAAAATACCTATAATCAACAGAGATAATAAAAAAATCTTCCTCTGCTCAAAAAAATCCCTTCTATAAAACGAATAACCCAAAATAGCAAAAAAAGGATAATAAAATAATGCCGCGTTACGAAAAGCTAATGGCCCAAACTCAAAATAACCCCAAAACGCTTTTATAAGAACAAAAACAAAATAGGCAATCACCGCCCAGTAGCATTTATTAAATGCCGGTTGACTAAAACATTTGGAAAAAAATAAAATAAGGCATAAAAATAGAATGACCTCTCCAACAAAAATGGGGAAATTTAAAAAAAAAAGTTTAATATGGCATTCAGCAAATATACTAGAAAATAAAACATATCCTAAGCACAATATCCCTATGCTTATTAATCCTGCAGCATCTAAAAAATAGTTTTTTTTGTTCTTCATATCCCGTCTACTTTTGTTGCCATGGGCCCTACTTTTCCTTAATTCTTAATATTCGTTTACTTAAATTTTCTCTTAAATGTTCTTTAGCAAATAAAAAATAAAGAAAAATCCCCCAAGCCTTAAAATTCAAAAAATTTTCGCGTAAAGATAAAAAATACTTTTCCTTTAAAACTTTTGGCTCCTTTTTTAGAAAATAACACATAGCATATCGTAGATAAAAATTTGATAAAATTTTTTTCTGAAAAAAAGAAGATGGTCTGTTCCGCTCAAAATATTTATTAAGGACTATTCGCTCTTCTTTTTCAGCAAGTTTCAATCGGTTGAAAATATAATTATCTGTAACACGATAATGTGTTAATGGTTCATTAATATAGCCCATAGGCGCTATTTCTGCAATACGCATCCACATATCCCAATCAGCAGGAGTAAAAATTGTTTCATCAAAAAACCCCACTTTTTGAATAACACTTTTACGAACCACCATCGTTGAATTACAAATAAAATTACCTAAAATAAGTTGTGAAGATATATTACCTTGATGTTGAATACTCTTCGGGTGTGCGTACTGCCCGACAATATGATCATTGGTGTCGATAAAATAAGCATCCGTATAAACGGAACCGAAAGTAGAATTTTTGATAAGATATTCTATGCTAAATTCAACCTTCTTCTTTTCATAAAGATCATCACAATCTAAAAAAGCAATAAACTCCCCTGTTGCTTGACGTATACCTTCATTTCTCGCGCTACATGCCCCACCATTTTTTTTATAAATATACTGAATCTTGTCCTTATAAACAGCTAACCTTTCCTGTGTGTCATCTTTTGATCCATCATCCACCACAAGAATCTCAATATTTGCGTATGTTTGTTGAAGTATACTTTCAACCGTCCGAACAGTTAACTCTGATTTATTGTAGGCAGGAACAATAATACTAACTTTTTGCATACGCTTGCACATACTCCTTAGTATATTCTAAAAGGCACTCTTTCCAATGCCGCATATAATTAATACCACGTGATTCCAGCTTAAGATTAACTAATTTTTCAGAGTATGGGCGAGAAGCAAAATATTCTTTTTTGAAATAATCTGAATCAACAATCGTCACTTTAACTTCATTTTCTAACCCCAATAGACGTACAAACTCAACAGCAACATCATAACGTGAGCAACTTCCTCCACAAACCATATTGTACAACCCATAATATTGGGTCTGTACAATCTTAAACATACTCTCAGCAAAATTTACTGTATAAGTCGGAGTTCCAAGCTTATCCTCAACGACAAAAAGCTCTTTGGAACCATTCTGAATTTGCTTAAAAATTTTATTAATGAATTTTTTATCCTTCTGCGGGCCGCTTCCCATCATCCACCCCGCACGAAAAATATAATATTGGGATAGCATACGTTGAACCACTCCCTCCCCATAATATTTGGCCTTGGCATAAATGCTAAGAGGATTCGGAGTATCAAAATCATTATAATACTCCTGCTTCCCATCAAAAATACCCGCCGTTGAAATATAAACATGTGGAACTTCCAAACGTTGAGCTAATAAAGCCATATTTTCCGCGCCTAAAGCATTTGTTTGCCAAGTATTTTCTACATCCTTCTCACACGCTTCTAAATCGGTTAAAGCTGCTAAATTAATAATCAAATCCGGTTGATACTCTTTCATTAGATTCTCCATTTGTGACAAATCCCGCACGTCCCCATAAAGAAGCCAAGATTCATTCACATTAATATCCGTAGCTAATACATCACACTTTCGCCTAAAGATCTGATAAACCGAGGATCCTAACATTCCGCCACATCCTGTAATAAAAATTTTAGTTTGTTTATTAATATCCATACTGATCCCTCATTTCTTAACTGCCTCATCTTTTTTAGATCGCATAGAGCTCATCTAATCTTTGCTCTGTTACTTTACGCATATAATTTTTAGCAAAATCCTGCCCTTTTTGCTGCTTCTGTTTAAACGCATTATCAGATAAGTTCTGTATTTCATGAATGCTTTGCATCAATTCCTCTGCTGTAGAAACCTCCCACTTAAACTCATCAAAACCAATCAACGAGTCCGGATTAACCGGATAATCCAAATCTAATCTTATCGCTGGGACACCATACATTAATCCTTCAACAGAAACCATTGAATGCACATAAACCAACACATCAGCCCACTGATAACTTTCAAATAAGGACTCTTTATCCGCTTTATAATATTTAAATGAACCTTTACCAAAAACCTTCAACGCCGCTTCTAAGCTCACTGTAGGATGCGGCCTGATCCATACCTCAAATTCATCATGATTTTTAAAGGCCTTATTTAAAAAATATAATACCTTAACATATTCCTCAATATCTGTCGCTAAAGCAACCAATATTCTCAAACACCGTGACCTTCTTCTTTTTAATTCTCCCTTAACCCCCTTTTGGCGTAAGGCACATCCGACCTGAAACAAGTCTTTTGGAAATCCTCCCACATCAATTAAGAACCTCTTTGACTCTGACCCAAGAGTGCTAATCTTATCCGGAAGAGGTAAAATAGTTTCTTCCCCTTCAGCAAGTAAAAAATTGATATGTCGAAGAGAAAAGGAAGCATGCTGATATCCAATTATTCTAGTTTGTGGACTAGCCTTTCGCAAGGCCATAATAATCATTTTCTCAAAAGAACGATTTTCAAAGGGATAATAAAATCGATTGATACTAAATTTTTCAGAAACCTCTTTAACCGCTTCAAACATCAACAAGTTGGACATTGCGCGCGTGGTTGTATACTCTATCAGCATGTATTGATTGACAGAAAAACTGACATCAACTCCCTTTAAAAATACTCTTTCTTGTGTCCTGGGTTTCTGAATAAAATATTTTAAAGCTCTTAAAAAACTTTTAAGAATCCCTCCAAAAGATAAAAAAAACTCTTTGGGATATACATTACCACCACAAAACCTCCTGGTACTCTTTATCATTTCTCCAGTAGGAGCGCATATCTCCATAAAATTAATGAACGTGACCTTTTTCTCTTTTAAATATTCTATAAAATCTCCGAAATAAACATCACGGTAAAAATTGTTTACAAAACAAGGGTGATAAAGGAGCGACATAATAAAAACGACAGACTGTTTTGATGAAGAATATTTAGGCAAATAAATGATAGAAAGACATTTTCGATACAAAGCCACACTTAACTTATAGAGTAACGACCCGGGAAAAACACGCTGCAATATTTTTTTAAACGAAAATCCTTTAATCCCATTAATAATATCATATCTTCGTTTACGGCATAAAATCTTGGCCTGCTGATACAATATTTTATCATCTGTTAAAACAAGTAAACAGTCAAACCGATCCTGCAAAATTAATTTTTCGATAAGAAGCGCATAATAAACCGTATAGAATAATCGTGTTGTAATAGGATTCTTATTCGTTAAGTCACACAGCCACCAAGGGAAGCTTGCCTGTTTAATATTTAGTTGGCCTATAAAATTCGCGAAAATTTTTTCATAATGACTGATATAATAACGACCATCTATATGAGAAATTTGAAAATCAGCTTGTTTTAAAAAATCCAGAATTTTTTTGGAAGCATCATCATAATCTATACGTACGAGATCAATATTTTGCTGAGAGGACCGCGAAAAAATTTTCTGAAATTTATCAAAATCATTAACAAATACAATTTTTTTCATACTTAAGGGTCCACGATTTAATAAATATAACAAGTCAGACCTAACGACGGGGTCGAA
>CAZIRV010000058.1:0-13878 GCA_964541845.1 uncultured Planctomycetales bacterium | reverse complement strand
CTTTGCCCTGAAACTGATAAGCCATGAAGCCGTTCTAAAAGCAATTTTTCAGGGGGCACTAATTAGGCACTGTACAACAATAAATTACCGATAATTATAAAACTTATCCTCAAAGAACATAATATTATTCGGTAGTTATACCAAATCCACTAATTTATTCCTGATTTAGTTTTACTTATCTCGACGTTTTTGCGAGTAAGTAAGCTTTTTAAATGAGTACTTATTTAATGGAATTGGTATTAATTTGTACGCAGGCCCTTAGTGGAATTGGTATAACTATGTAAAAATTTTTGTAACAAGTTCTGAAGGAATTTAGAATGAAAATCAGATTTGAAAAATGTTTTTCGTCACGTTTATTTCAATCAGTTTTCCCCCATATCATGTCTTTTTTTGTATTTATTTGCGGGGCGTGGCTCCTTCTTTCCGGCGCAATTCCGATAAGCCATACGCATATTGAGTGGCTCAAGAAAACACTTCCATTAGGATTATTTGAAACATCTCACTTTTTAAGCAGTTTATTCGGACTAGGGCTTCTTTTTTTAGGCAGATATCTTCAGGAAAGGATATATGCCGCTTACGTGTTGACACTTACATTGCTGGGAGGGGGGAGTATTTTTTCATTTATAAAAGGGGCGCATCCGCTACAAATAAGTGCGTTGAGTATTATTTTTGTTTTATTATTACTTAGCAAATCATACTATTATCGTAAAAGCAGATTATCCGAAAATTTATTTACCAAAGAATGGTTTATTGCCATTGCCGTTGTTGTAATTTGTACATTTTGGCTTGGGATGTTTAATTATCAGCATGTAGAGTATTCTCATGATTTATGGTGGAAATTTGAGTTTTCAAATGGGGCTTCAAGATTTCTTAGGTCATTAATTGGGGCCGTCGTATTTATGATTATACTCGCGTTACGAATGTTATTTAAACCATTTCATCCCGCATATGTAGCTCCGTCAGTTTCTGATGAAAATGATATTTTCGATATTGTGAAAAGATCAACCCGTTCCTCAGCCAGTTTTGCCTATCTTCCGGATAAACGGTTTTTATTTTCTCAAAATCGAAAGGCCTTTATCATGTACGGTATACATGGTCAAAGTTGGATAGTTTTAGGCGACCCTGTAGGCCCCTTAGAAGAATGGGAATCACTTATTTGGAAATTTCGTGAAATGTGTGATCAGTATAACGTTTTACCGGCTTTTGTGGAAATTGGAAGTTCAGCATTCCGTATTTATCTAAACGCGGGACTTACTCTTTTAAAAATGGGAGAAGAGGCCGTTATTCCTCTAAAACAATTTAATTTAGAGGATAGTCAGTTTAAGAAATTTCGATATTTTCTTAGAAAGGCAGAAAAACAGCAATGTTCTTTTGAGATAAGGTCTCCTCCGCATAGCGGGGCATTATTACAGCAGTTAAAGACAATTTCTGACAACTGGCTGAGGAGTAAAAAAGGGCGTGAGAAAAGGTTTTCCTTAGGATTTTTTGATGCAAATTATCTTCAAAATTTTCAGTTAGGCGTGGTCAGGCTTCAAGATGAAGTAGTCGCTTTTACCAATATTTATGTCAGTGCTCAGAAATGGGAGTGTGAAGCCGACCTTATGCGTTATGATATAGAAAAATCACCAAAATATATTATGGAATATTTATTTATTAAGACAATTCTTTGGGCAAAAGAAAATGATATTCATCGGTTTAGTCTTGGAAGTGTTTTACTTTCCGGGTTTAAAAATCATGAATTAGCATCACGATGGCATAAAATCGGCTCTATGATTTTTAGTCACGCGGAACATTTTTATGGGTTCCAGGGTTTGAGGGCATTTAAAGAAAAGTTCCATCCTATTTGGGAGGATAAATATATGGCATGCTCAAGCGGATCGGCGGCTGTAAGAATTCTCCTCGATATGACGTATTTAGTTTCCGGGAAAAATTTTTTATGAAGAATAAAGAGCAGGGAAATAATATGTCTCAGCAGTTACTTACATCGCCATCAGGCATTAAAATATCCGTCAGATATCCTTTTAAGGTTAAAAGTCAGGCCGTTATTATTGTTGCTCCGGGGTTTTTTCAAAGTAAAGAAACAAAAACTTTTAAAAGACTAGAAAAAGATTTGATGAAAGATATGGATGTTATTTCCATGGACTTTCGCGGGCATGGAAAATCCAGCGGGGCATATACTTTTACGGCAAAAGAGAAGGAAGATATGAAAGTTGTTATTGATTTTGCTAAACACCATTATGAAAGGATAGGCGTTTTAGGCTTTTCCTATGGGGGAGCCATAGCCATTATTGAACAAGCAAGCTTTAAAAATATTGACAGTATTATTTGTGTCGGATCACCGATGTCAAGCGATGATATTGAATTTCGCTGGTGGAGATTTGAGTCTATTCGATTAGGGTTGAAGGGGTGTGAATGGGGGTCCGGGGTGAGGCCGGGACATCCATTCTTAAAAAAAGAAAGACCCATAGATGTTGTTTCCCGTATGAACGCGGTACCTGTCTTTTTTATTCATGGAAATTTAGATCCGACTGTTGATGTGAGACATAGCCAATTATTATTTGAAAAAGCAACTGAACCTAAAAAAATTATTATTATTAACGGAGGCAGCCATGCTGAAGAAATATATCGACAATTCCCGGAGAAATTTATAGAAATTGTTTCGCAATGGTTTTCGGAAACATTAAAGCTATGAAAATTATTTTTCATAGTGTAAATTTTTAGGAGAGGAGAAATGAAATGAGTCCAAAAAATGATGATAAAAATATTCCAATAAAGGAACTTTTAAAAAAACTGCAGACCTCCTTGCAAGAGGGTTTGAGTTCACAAGAGGTCCAACGACGCATTGCTCAGTATGGATATAATGAACTCAAAGAAGAAAAAATGAATCCGTTCTTAAAATTTTTAACTTATCTTTGGGGCCCTATCCCATGGATGATCGAAGTGGCGGCTGTTCTCTCGGCATTAGTAAAAGATTGGACGGATTTTATTATTATTATGGTTTTACTCTTAGCGAATGCCGTTGTTGGATTTTGGGAAGAACATCAGGCGGGTAATGCCATTGAAGCGTTAAAGGCTAAATTAGCTTTACAATGCAAAGTCAAACGTGATGGAAAATGGATCACTATTGCTTCCCGGGAACTTGTGCCTGGGGATATTATACGAATCCGCCTTGGAGATATTGTGCCGGCAGACGTAAGGCTATTGGAAGGAGATCCGTTGAATGTGGATCAATCAGCTTTAACAGGAGAATCATTACCTGTTATTCGAAAAACAGGGGAGGCCATTTATTCCGGGTCAATTATTAAACAGGGAGAGATTGACGCGCTTGTTTATGTCACGGGGCAAAACACGTATATTGGAAAGACAGCTCATTTAGTGAGCTCTGTTAAACAGGAAAGCCATTTTCAAAAAGCTGTTTTGCAGATTGGAGATTACCTGATAGTCCTCGCCATAGTCTTGGTTGTGCTTATTTTGTGTGTGGCGCTTTTTAGGCATGATCATTTTATGACAACATTACAATTTGCCCTTGTGTTAACCGTTGCCGCGATTCCTGTAGCCATGCCGACGGTCCTTTCTGTAACGATGGCGGTTGGAGCGCGTCTTTTGGCTACTAAACAGGCCATCGTCAGTCGATTGGCTTCTATTGAAGAGTTAGCTGGAATGGACATACTCTGTTCAGATAAAACAGGCACTTTAACGCAGAATAAATTAACACTTGGGGATCCGTTTCGTATAAAGGGGATCGCATCTGAAGAGGTTATTTTTAATGCCGCGTTAGCTTCCAGGGCAGAAAATCAGGATGCTATTGATTCGGTCATATTAAATTCATTAGATAAAAAGAAGAATTTAAAAGAATATAAAATAATCCATTTCCAACCATTTGATCCTGTTCATAAACGCACAGAGGCTACGGTTAAAGAGGCAAATGGTGAAGAATATAAAGTCTCCAAGGGGGCTCCGCAGGTTATATTGGCGATGGTCGAAAATAAAGATGTTATACAAAAGGAAGTGGAAGAGAAGATTAATGAGTTTGCGGAGCGCGGATTCCGGTCTTTAGGGGTTGCCCGAACGAATAAAAAGGGGCAATGGCAGTTTTTAGGAATCATCCCTCTGTATGATCCCCCGCGTGAAGATACAAAAGAAACTATAGAAGCCGCACAGGGTATGGGGATCAATGTAAAAATGATCACCGGTGATCAAGTGGCGATTGCAAAAGAAACAGCAAAACAAGTAGGACTAGGCACTAATATTCTGGACGCCGGACTCATTGATGATATGACTTTAAAAGATAGGAGTGAAGTATATCAAAACATAATGCAGGTCGATGGATTTGCCCAGGTATTTCCTGAGCATAAATTTCATATTGTGGAGATGATTCAGCAATGCGGTCATATAACGGGAATGACCGGTGACGGAGTTAATGATGCTCCGGCACTCAAAAAGGGAGACGTTGGCATTGCTGTTTCCGGAGCGACAGATGCCGCACGGGCAGCCGCAGACATTGTTTTATTGTCACCGGGATTATCAGTCATCATTGACGCAATTAAGGAGAGCCGTAAAATTTTTCAAAGAATGAACAGTTATGTTATTTACCGAATTGCCGAGACCCTGCGTGTTTTATTTTTTATGACATTATCTATACTGGTTTTTAATTTTTATCCGGTAACCGCTGTGATGATTGTTTTATTGGCTCTTTTAAATGATGGGGCAATTCTTTCCATTGCTTACGATCATGCGGAGCCTTCTTCAAACCCCGATAGGTGGAATATGAAAGTAGTGTTGGGAGTGGCAACTTTGTTAGGTTTAATGGGTGTTGTCGAATCTTTTGGTCTTTTTTATATAGGAGAGCATGGTTTCCATTTAAGTAGAGAAGTGATTCAAACCTTGATATATTTAAAACTTTCCGTATCCGGTCATTTAACTATTTTTGTCGCAAGAACCAAGGGACCTTTTTGGTCAAACAGGCCTTCAAAAGCACTTTTTTTGGCTGTTATTGGGACTCAAATTGTAGCAACACTCATTGCCGTTTATGGTTTGTTCATGGCTCCTCTTGGCTGGGGCTGGGCTTTATTTGTGTGGGGATATGCCCTTATTGCTTTTCTTGTAGAAGATCGCGTAAAGTTGGCAGGGTATAAAATTTTTGATTCTAAACTACCGGGTTTATTAAAAAGTCGGTGGAGCCATATGCCCAAGCTGTTTAACTGTAATTGATGATACGAAAAAGAGGAATGAAAAGCCAGTACGGTTTAAAACGGAAAAGCCCAAAAATTTAAAGATGCAAAAGAAAAGCTGACAAGTAAAGTCGCAATCATGACGGTTAAGGCAAATTGAAGAATGGCGATGGCAATGCCTATGAGATAAGTTGTTTGCATGACCAGGGCGTAAGCCAGCGCTGTTATAAAAGGGCTAAAAATAAAAGCAAAAAAGAATAGTGTATGGCTGATTAATTGGAATATGCAGGCAACAATGATGGCCAATAGGCACCATCCAAAACCCGTACGTTTGGCGTCAACCATTTTGCCGGCTAAATGTACAGGAAGGACAATAATCAAGCTGATGAGGATAAGTCCGAGAAGTAATTCCATCTGTTTATTTATACCATAAAAAATGGATAGGGTAATTTTTTTTCGTGATATACTCAATCGGGTCTAACTGAGTATATATAAAAAAGGACAATAAAATGAAACATGATAAATTGAAAGAGAAATTAAGCAGACTGGAAAAATCAATGGAGGGGATTGATAAAACAGATGAAGAATCAAGAAATAAACTGTTACAAATTATTGACCGAATTCGTTTAGAACTAAATGATCAGAGTGATCCTAAGGTGCCTCAGCATACGCTGGATCAAGAAGTTAAGAGTGCGGTTATTCATTTTGAAGTTAAGCATCCTGCTATTACAGAGATTCTTAACGAAATAACAACCATATTGGTGAGTTTGGGGATTTAGAATTCAAAGAGGAAGTTATGCCAATTCCACTTTAATGGATTTGGTATTATTCTTGCTTCCTAAAGGACACGAGAAAGGAGTCATGGATGCTGGAATTTCAGGAGTATTTAAAAATTATTGTTTCATTACTTGTGATTATTAATCCTTTAGGGAATAGTCCGATATTTTTAAGTGTTACCGAAGGGCAGAACCAAAAACAGAGAAATAAGACTGCCAGAATGACGGCAGTCTCAGTAGCCATCATTCTAATTTTGTCCCTTTTATTTGGTGGAGAAATATTAAAAATATTTGGTATAGATATTCCTTCATTTAAGGTGGGAGCAGGGATATTAATTTTGATTATGGCTATTTCTATGCTTCATGCCCGTATCAGTGAAAGCAAACACACCGTTGAGGAGGCCGAGGAAGCAGAAGAGAAAGACAATGTTTCCGTTGTGCCGTTAGGGATTCCTCTGTTGGCAGGGCCGGGGGCTATCAGTGCCATTATTGTGTGTGCGCATCATTCCCCATCCTGGATTCATCGGTTAGTTTTGGTTGGTATTGTTGTGGTTATTGCTTTTATTGTGTGGATTGTTTTGCGACTGGCTTCTTCTATCGGAGATGCTATCGGGACAACGGGAATAAACATAGGTACGCGCTTGATGGGTCTCATTTTGGCCGCAGTTGCAGTTGAATTTATTTCTCAGGGATTAATAGTTTTATTTCCAGTATTAAACGGATAAATTTTTAAGGAATGGGTATCGTAAAGTTGAACATAAAGAAGAGTATCTTTAAGAACAAAAACGTCAAGAAAAGGAAGCGTGATGATTAAAATAAATAAAATTTTAACGCCTATTGATTTTGATTTCCATGGAACTAAAACACTGGATCTTGAGCAACCTAATGTCGCGGCATTAAAGTATGGTTGTGAATTTGCCAGCCGGTTTGATTCCGAGTTGCATGTTTTACATGTTGTTCAGAATATATCAGAAATTGAAATGTGTACGCATGAATCAGAAAAAGTCGAAACGAAGAAATTCAATAACCTTGTGATTCAGCCTATAAATCCGGATGTCACTGTTGTTAAAGAAATTCGTCATGGACGGCCATTTATTGAGATTATTAAATATGCTAAAGAAATGGATATTGATTTGATTATTATGGGAACACATGGACAAAAAGCGTTGCAACATCTTTTAATCGGCAGTGAAGTCGAAAATACCGTACGCCAATCCCCCTGTCCGGTACTGGTTGTCCGGCATCCGGAACATGAGTTTGTGTTACCGTGAACGGTTACAAAAAAATAAAAGAATAATATGTTAGATTCTGCAACTAAAGAGAAGAATGGAGAAGGCTTTTGGTGGCAGTCCGGGATTTTATCTAATCCGGAAGGACGAATATTTGTACTTGGACTTATTACCGGTATATTATTTTTAGGATGGTTGGGTTTAAGTCGCTTTTGGTTGCCGGGTAAAATACATTTACTTTTTGCGATGGCTGGCACTTGCATTATGTTTGGTCGGGCAGCAGGCATGTATCTAGGCATCAGTACTGGATTAAACTGGTTCGTTGTTATATCTATCAACGTTTTGGTAGATACAATATGGGTTTTATTTTTTTATCCGCTGGTTATATTTAGTATGAAAAATTTAATGGTTTTTAAGATTTTTAAAAAAAGTATCGAGCGTATTTTGAACGCGGCTAAGTCCAGTGAAGCGAGGATTAAACGTTATGGCATGCCAGGGCTTTTTTTCTTTGTGTTATGTCCTCTTCCTATGACCGGACCGGTTGTCGGTGGCGTCATCGGATATTTGATGGGACTGCGTCCATGGATAAATATGACCATTGTCTTAGGCGCAACATATACCACGATTACCTTATGGGCATTTATTTTACCTGAAGTCTATCAAAGAGCAGAGGCCTACAGTCAGGCGACACCTGTATTTTTGTTTATTGTTATCCTTATCATTGTTTTGACGGGACGATTTGTACATAGATATATTTTCCGAAATCATCAAGTAAAAATTGGTTGTCATTGAACATTGGAATACAGAAAGGAAAATATGTGTACAATAAGGGAAAAAGAAATATTTGATTCTCCTTTTCAAAAACTTATCGGGAGAAGCTTTAATGTAGAGCAGAATGTTTCTGCTTCCGAACACTTTGTGAATATTTTAAATACTGGAGAAGATGCTTTATTGGCACGTATTCATCTTATTTGCGCGGCTCAAAAGTCCATCTGTATCCAAACGTATATATGGAAAAATGATGACATAGGCAAGTTATTTATATCTGAATTGATTGCATCTGCCAAAAGGGGGGTGCGTGTCAGACTTCTTATTGATCCCTGGGCTTCTTATAAAGACCCGCAGTGGGTTGCCTTTTTATCGACGCTTCATTCCAATCTCGAACTAAAATATTATAACCCAAGTGCGAAAGAAATTCATCCATCGACATTAGATATTATTCGTGAATTAACATGGAATTTTAAGCAGGTGAATCAAAGGATGCATAATAAATTATTTATGGTTGACGAAAAGGTTGGAATCACTGGCGGGCGCAACTATGGTAATGATTATTATGACAGGGGATCTGAAAATAATTTCAAGGATCGAGATGTTCTTGTTATTGGACCGGTTGTCAAAGAAATGATGAATTCTTTTGAGGAATTCTGGACATATAAGCTTTCCATTAAAGGAAAAGATTTACTTGATGTCAGAAAACATCTCAAAAAAATAAATTTTTCAAAATTAAATTCAATACAAAATTTTAGTTTTGAAAGTCAATTTGATGATTTGTGGAAATTAGTTCTGGACGCGAAGTACATTAGGTCACATTATATTGAGCCATCATTTTCTGTCAAAAAAGTCCGGTTTGTTGCGGATCTTCCCGGCAAAAATCAAAGCTCAACCTTTGAAGGAGGTGGAGTTGTTTGTGAAGAATTTTTGAAATTTAAAAGGAATGCCAAAAAATTAATTATCGCCCAGTCCCCTTATCTTGTTCTTGATAAAAAGTCTAAGAGGAACATTAAAGAAATAAAAAAGCGATATCCAAAAATTGAAATAATTATCTCAACTAATAGCCTGGCTTCAACAGATAATATTTATACCTATTCTTACGCCTTTAAGCATCGAAAAATGTATGTTAAAAAGATGAATTTTCAAATATTCGAATTAAAACCAAGGCCGGGGGATTATGAAAAAATGATTGGGTATCAAAAAACCAGGAAGGGAAATTTGTGTATTCATGCTAAAACATTTATTACAGATGATTCTTCGGTGTGGATTGGTTCATTTAATTTTGATGCACGGTCTTTAAATTTAAATACAGAAACAGCACTTATTATTGAAGATAAAAAGGTTGTTAATGTGGTAAAAAATAATATTTTAGTTGATATTTCCGCTCAAAACAGTTGGGCAGTCGGACGTCAGGAAAAAATGCCGATGATCTCTTATTTTAGTGGTTTTATGTGCAAAATTATTAAATATATTCCTGCTAAATTTAAATGGCCATTTTGCTATACATCAAACTATGAATTGAAAAAAGGCAAAAAGGCTGTTCCCTTTTACCATGAAAAATTTCATGATCATTACACATCTGTAGGGCCGTACCCGAACTCTAATTATACAATAAAAGAAATAGAAGTCATACTGCTTAAAGCGTTGATTGAATTTGCAAGACCGATTCTTTAAACTAAGGAGAGATGATTATGAAACTCAATACAAAAGCTTTTGCCTTAACGTGTGGAATGATGTGGGGATTCGGCGTTTGTTTTCTGACCTGGTGGATTATTTTTTTTGATGGCCCCACAGGTGAAATCACATTTTTAGGCCGAATGTATCGTGGGTATACCATTAGCCCTATGGGAAGCGTTATTGGTCTTGTATGGGGATTTTTTGACGGTTTAATTGACGGAGCTATTTTTGCATGGCTTTATAATTTATTGGTGGACAGACTTGAAGAACGGAAATAAAAAGAGATGAATAAGGCTCACCGATTAACAGCTGAAGGGCTCATTCTTTTAAGTTTTTTAGCAGCCATTGTCATTGGAACGCTTATGCTTAAGATGCCTTTTGTGATACGCGAAGGAATAGCCTCTTTGACTTTAATAGACGCGGTTTTTATGGCTACTTCCGCCGTTTGTGTAACAGGATTAAGTTTGTTCGACATTGGTAGAAATTTTACTTTTACGGGACAAATGGTTATTCTGGGTCTCATTCAAATCGGAGGGCTGGGGATCATGACCTTTTCTCTTTTGTTTGCTCTTATTCTTGGTTCTAAAACCTCATTAAATAGTAGATTTTCTATCTCTGAGTTATCCCGGGATTTTGATCGTTGGAGTATTAAACGGGCATTAGTCTCAGTATTAGTCTTAACCCTCTTATTTGAATGTTTAGGATCCGGGTTACTTTTTTGGAAGTTCAGACAGATGTATCCATTCAAACAGGCATTATTTTTTTCTGTTTTTCATGCCATATCCGCTTTTTGCAACGCCGGATTCAGCTTATTCAGCGACAGTTTGGCACAGTTTCAAAATGATCCGTACATACTATTTATCATTATGGGACTCATTGTCTTCGGCGGCTTAGGCTTTACGGTCTTAAAAGAATTATCCGCGTATATAAAATCGGCAGTGACCAGGCAAAAGTTTTTTCAATTAAGTCTGCACACAAAGGTGGCATTGTCCGGCAGCTTTCTTTTTTTACTGATTGGGACATTGGTTATATGGCAATTAGAATGCAGAAACGCGTTTTCTTCTTTTCCGGTTAACAAACAGATTATTCAAGCGTTGTTTCTATCAGTCACGTCCCGTACGGCGGGATTTAATACAATAACAACAGGATTATTATCGAACGCGACATTATTTTTTATAGTGATGTTAATGTTTGTCGGGGGTTGTCCCGGTTCCACCGCGGGGGGCATTAAGGTCCATACGTTTATCACCCTTTTTCAATTGATTTTAGCCAAAATAAAAAGGAGGAAGAGTCCATCGTTATTTGCCAGGTCAATTTCGATTAACACGGTCGATAAATCCCTGGCGATTTTTGCGGTTGCTTTTATAACGCTAAGTCTAATCACGCTCCTTCTTCAGGTGAGTGAAGATATTAATATATCACACACCACTTCAGGGGGATCTTTTCTGGATTTGTTGTTTGAGGCGGGATCAGCTTTTGGTACAGTAGGATTGTCAACAGGAGTAACAGCGCGTCTTAGCTCTTGGGGAAAAATATTTATTATTTTTTTGATGCTGGCAGGTCGTGTTGGACCGATTACTTTAGGGGTTGCCTTGTTTCGTAAAAGAAAAAAGCAAGCGTCTTTTGAATATATCCAGGAAGATTTTATGATCGCTTAATGAAAGGGGTTTTTGGATGAAGGAGTTTCTCAACGCATCAATTGAGAATGGTAGCCTTAAATTAGGAGGAAATATATGTATCAGGTTTTGATAATTGGATTAGGCAGTTTTGGAATGGCCTTGGTGAATGAACTTGTGTCTAAAAAAAGTGAGATCATTGTTATTGAAAATGATCAGAAAAAAGCTCAACAAGTGAAGGACTTTGTCCATAAAGTTGTTGTGGCTGATGCAAGCGATAAAGATGTTTTGTGTCAGTTTGCCAAGGATGTTGATTGTGTTATTGTTTGTATGGGAGAGAAAATGGATAGCAGTATTTTAGCCACGCACTGTTTAAAAGAAATAGGTGTAAAAAGAATTATTGCGAAGGCGGCGAGTTCGGAACATGGGCAAATATTAAAGTTGATTGGGGCCCATGAAGTCGTGTTTCCTGAACAGGATACGGCCAAAAGACTTGTGACAAGCCTTATGTCCCCTGATATTCTGGATTTTCTGAAATTGTCGGAGAATTACGATATTGTTGAGATTGCTATCCCGGATATATTTGTTAATAAAACAATCCGCAATCTTCAACTTAGGAGTAAGTATGGCATCGAAATTATTGCCATTCGTAATCCTTTATCCGGCAATACACAAATACTGCCTTCTCCCGATTATGAATTAAGACCGGATGATGTTCTGGTTGCCCTTGGTGAAGTAGAATCGCTACAAAAAATGAAGTAGATGCGGGGCCATTCTTCCCTTGAAATAAGGGTTCCTTTCTTTTCGCGTTTCCGTCTTTAGAATAATAAGAAAATTCTAATTTTATTTTAATCTTCTTTTTATGTGGCGTTTGCTATTCTTTGATCAGTGAAAGATAAACCGTGACTGATGGAGGGAGTTTAATTATGCAAAAACCTTTAGAGCTATCGATTCAAGACGCAAACAACAGCCAATTTGTTGAAGAGATTGTTATGGAAAAAATATTCAAGATTGAACAAATGTATAACAAAATTATAAGTTGGCGTATTTTTATTCGTCAACCACATAAACGTCATGTAAAGGGAAATGCATTTAATATCAGAATTGATATTAAGTTGCCGGATGACAGAATTGTTGTAAATTGTAAATCTAATGATGAGTTAGGTCCCTTAATTCATGAAGCATTTGAAGTAGCCCAACGACAAACAAAGAAATATATCAAACGCAGATATATAAAAAGAAAAATGAATAATGAAGACTTTTGGGATGAAGGTTAGATATTTTCTTTTTTTAAAGAATAGAAAAATTTTGTTTTAACAATCATATTTTATTTGTTGTATTTTAAATAGGTAATACCAATTCTATTAAATAATGCCCAAAATCAATTTTGCTTTTCTCGGCACTTTAAAAATAGAATAATTATACCAAATCCATTAAATAAGTACTCATTTAAAGGCTTACTTACTCGTAAAATCGTCGAGATAAGTAAAACTAATATCAGGAATTAATTAGTGGAATTGGTATAACACCGTAGAGGAGTTGATTATGCATACCATTCTTATTGTAGATGATGAAGAGCGTATATGTAAAGTTTATAAAGATATCCTCACAAATCAGGGGTACAAGGTCATGACGAGTTTAGATATTATAGAAGCCAGAAAGTACCTTAAAGCAATACCCATAGATTTGATTTTGTTAGACGTTAATATGGGTGAGTTACGTGGGGATGTTCTTTATGAAATAACGCAAAGCTTTCATCATCATATTAAGATCCTTGTTTCCAGTGTTTACCCGATTGAGGAGCAAAAAGATATTATGCCGGAAGCGGATGATTATTTTGATAAGGCAGAAGGAAATCAGGTATTAATTGAAAAGGTAAAAAAAATATTAACACATGGAGGGTAATGCCATGAAAAGAAAAATTCTTATTCCCTTGATTACAACCTTTATTTTAGGCGTTTCTTTGGTGACGTTTCCTGTGTTTGCTCAAGAGAATACTGATGATCTTAAAGATCAGATAAAGGCGCTTCAAAAACGGGTTGAAGAGTTGGAATCAACACAATCAAAAAATTTACAGCAAAATTCGCAATTTCAACAAAGAATTCCCCATCAAAACCGTTTTAATCGTCCCTTGGGTGGAGGATGGGACCCGTTTGAAGAAATGGGACGTATGCAGGAAGAGATGAACAGAATGTTTCAGAATTCTTTTTCACGCTCGGGAAGTTTCGGAAGTGGAAAGAAGGGAATGTTTAAAAATAATATGTTTTATGATGGAGATTTCAATATTCAGGAAACTAAAGAGGGTTACACAATTAAATTTGATATGAGCGGGTTGGATAAAGATAGGCTTGATATTGAAGTTAATGAACATTCTATCACTATTTCCGGGGAGCGATCATCTCAATCAGAAAAATCAAATCAAAACGGACTTTACAGTTCACGCAGTTTCGGATCATTTTTAAAAACAGTGCCATTACCTGTTGATGCGGATACAGAAAAAATGGAAACTAAAAAAAAAGGGAATATGCTGGTTATCAGAATGCCTAAAAAAACGTGATATTTTTGGGGTTGACTGTTTTTTCACAACACGTTGAAAATAAACGATTGTACAAGGTCATGTTTTGACCGGTTTAATTCA
>CAZIRV010000057.1:0-14031 GCA_964541845.1 uncultured Planctomycetales bacterium | reverse complement strand
CCCAGCACAATGGCATCAGTGTGCATGGTGAGCTTCAACTGGGACAAAAAATTAAATTGTTTTTCCATAAGATTTCTGGGAATGAAGAAAAAGCTTCTTCGCCTATTTAAGGATATCATTTCAAACCAGAATTAGATTTTAAACAAGGACAACCTTTGTCTGATGAAGATCTTCAAAAAATACGCCAAAGAATAACACGCAATAGCGCGGATGTTAGAAAGCTTTTACAAACAGCCCAAGAAAAAAATATTGAATTATCTATTACAGGGCATTTACGTGGAGCAGATATTTTCGGTTCATCTTTGGATTTGCCAGAATTTCAACGCGCGTTGACTCCAGATGGGGTTAATGATTTGAATAGTTTGCCTTCAACCGTTGCAATTGCTAGTGAATTTACAACAACAATTAAATTTGAATTAGCAGACAATCCGAATCAAATTATTTATGTAGCCCCGGATTATGGCAGTACTGAAGAGAATCCTTATGTTTTTGAAGGAGCTGTACAATTGGATAATGGAAGAACTCCTCGGGGACAATTAGATGGATTAAGTTATGTGTTTACAAATATTTTTGGCTTATCAGGAATTAAAATCACATTAGACTCTATTTCACCAATGGCATTGAGGGGGTATGGAATCTTCTAATGTTTTTAATACAGCATTAATTGCTGCTGCGGGCATGCTTTCTGGGGCTAATCTTTCTCAGGCAGAAATTTTTAGTTTGGCCGTAAAATTAGAGAATGATGAGTTTGGAGGATTAACAGGTGGTCAAGGGCATATGGCAACCTTAACTGGGGGGGCTTATCGACAAATATGGTTATCAGGAATTAAAGACGCGAAAGGTAATTTTGTTAATCCGTATTCCGCCGCGACTGTTCCATTATTAACGGGCAATCAATTAGACTTAGTGGAACAGCATATGATGTTGGTGCAGGCAGGAAAAGAATATCAAGATGGTGAAGCTGTTGTAAAAAGGACGGCTGCATTGGTTAATAATATGTGGACGGACTTATTGCGCGATAGAGATGCAATTGGATTTCCGTTACATCAAGAAAAATTAGGATTAACCGCAAAATCAACACAAGCTATTATAGAAGGAGATTTTGAAACTGTTACAAATGTTGGAATACAATATGTTGAAATTCGAGATACTTTGGTTAAGAGGTGGCTAGGATTAATGCTAGATGCTTATAGAGGAAAGAATGTTCCAGAGTATGCAAAAGCATATGCAGATAAAGTATTTGATTCCTCACACCAAGAATATAACGATTATAAAGTCATTAGAGACCTTTATGAGGAATTAGGCGAGGACGGTTTGCGAGAAGCTCGGTTGTATTCATTAGATCCTATTGCAACATTAATCGAAGATGCAAAAAAAGAAGGAATAGCTATTATGCCGTTAGGAGCTGGTGGTCCAGGAGCCAATTTGATTGCTATTGATCCTCAAGGGATAGAACATTTAAGAGGTTTTCTAGAAAAAAGAGATTTAATAGAAATTAATGAAGATGCCGCACGATCTTTAATTCGTGGAGAAACAAATGGTATATTAAAAGGCTTTATGCCTTTTAAAGTAGGAAAAGAGCCGATGCAGTTTAGTGGTTTTGATATGCTTGGCCTAACAACTCCTCAGTTACCAAAATTAACCACAATTACAGAAAAAGAAACAGGCTTGTCATCTTCACCTACAGTTTTGACAGCAAACTTTCCTCGAATTATTGCGTCTTCTCCAACGATAGGAAGTAAAACACAAGGAGAACAAAAGAAGAAAAAGTGGGATACTGGTGGTATCAACTTTAATACCGACCTGATTAACTGGCAGATTAAGCGTGATGGGAATGGGGTGCCGTTGCCAATGAATTTACAGCCGATTGAAACAATGCAAATTGAAGGGTTTGTGCCGGTTATTATCAATATGACACCGGTGAGCTTGCCGCTGTTGCTCGGGCTTGTTGATAAGGAAACAATTCCGTTAGCGGATGAGCGAAACTCGCCACGTGATCCGGCAATTCATAAAAATCGCTTTGATTTCTCCGAGACAGATTAACTTAGGATCGGTTCAAAAATAACCTCAACAACTATAGATATCAACCCGACAACACTTATTTCATATTTGTTGAGGTTATTTTTGAATGATTCCTTAGTTCGCTCAGATGAATTTTTTCTCCACAGCCCGCCTTAAAAAAATCTACGACCAATCCCATCCGCGGGCATAATTGTGTAATTGTGATTAAATGGTTGATTCTTTTTAAAAAAATGGTACACTTCATGTGTAAGTTAATCCTTACATATGTTAGGTAAAACAAATGTCCTCTCCTTTTAAAATAGATGATGTTATTGATTCTCCGTTAAAGGTTGCCATTTTGCGTATTTTGACTTCTCGTCATGATTTTAAAGCCACAGGCCGCCAAATCGCAAAATTGTCAGGGTATTCTGTGCCTTCAACCCACGAGTCCCTGAAGGATCTTTATTCCCGTAATATTCTTAACTTTGAAATTATCGGCAAACAGCATATTTATTCTTTAAATGAGGAAGACCGTATTGTTCAGAAAATCATCCGACCGATGTTCAAGGTTGAAAGCGGGATTAAGGGCGAGATACGGGATTTTCTTCTAGAGGAATTGAAAAAAGCCGGACTTAAGAAAGATGTTATTTCTTTAATTTTTTATGGGAGCGCTCAGAAAGAGACCGCTAAGACCGGTAGCGATGTTGATATTGCCGTGATCGTTTCTAAAACGGCAACTGTCCGGAGAGTCACTGATGTGTTTATTACAATGATTGCATTACGGTTTAAATCATACTTCGGTATGCAGCTTGATGCTTACGTGAAATCAGCGGCAGAATTCCGCAGGCGTATTAAAAAGAATCAACCACCGGTTTCAACGCTTATGAAATCCTATTCAGTTCTGTATGGTAAAGAACCGCTGGAGGTTTAAATATGACTGCCCGTGAAACAAAGGTCAGGAAAGAAAGTAAATCTTCTGCAGTGGATTATTTAAGGAAGGCGTCGGACAATTATGACCAGATGCTGGCAGCTTTTCATGCGTCGAATTGGAACGCCGCGGCGACACTGGCTGTCCAATGCGCGATTTCGTCCGCGGATGCTATATGCGTTTATGAGAAAGGTCTCCGTTCAATTTCGCATGATCATTTGGATGTATGTGACCTTGTTGCAAAATTACCTCTTGAAAGTGCAAGGGAAAAGGGTAAACAATTACGCAAGGTCGTTGCTCGTAAGAATATGGTGCAATATGAATGCCGAAGTATGCGTGAAAGTGATGCTGATGAAATGGTTAAGATTACGGTCAGGGTTTATCAGTGGGTTAGGGGAAATTTAAAAGGAAGCTCTAATGGGTGATCCCTCTTACTGCAAACCTACACTCACGTCACCACAGCCCGCCTTAAAAAAATCTATGACCAATCCCATCCACGGGCATAAGAGTTGAAATTTTCTCATTTTTTTAATATACTAATATTTTTATTAATATTCTATAATAATTAATCTGATTAGGATTCAAGCAAAAATAACTTCCCTTTTTAGCTTTCAGATTTGGCCGATTTAATTGAGTGATTTTCGAGGCGTAGCGAGCTACGTTGAGGAAATTGCGATTGAAAATCGGTCAAAAATGGCCTGAAGATGAAGAAGCAAAAAGGGAAGTTATTCTTGCTTGAATCCTTAGTCTTAAAATGTTTTTAATATGTTTATTTTCTACAATTTAATATTTCTTATTTTCATGGCGATGTATTTTCCTTATTTATTTTTTAAAGGGAAGTATCATCCCGAGATTTGGCAGAGGTTTCGGTGTATTTTGTCGAAGCCTTATCAGGGGAAAAAGGCAATCTGGATTCATGCGGTGAGTGTGGGAGAAGTGTTAGCGGTTGTCGATTTAGTTAAGCAGTTAAAAAAGGAGTTTTCAGGATATGCTTTTGTTTTATCGACGGTGACTAAAACTGGACATGGGATTGCTCAAGAACAGCTCAAGGGTGTGTGCGAGGTTATTTACGCGCCGGTCGATTTAAGCTGGATTGTGCAAAAGTTTATCCGTGTGATTCAGCCAAAAATTTACATAGCTGCCGAAACTGAGATATGGCCGAATTTGTACACCGCGCTTTATCAAAATAATGTTCCGATTATTCAGATCAATGGACGCATTTCTGATAAGGCTTTTAGGGGGTATGCAAAAGTTTATTTTTTAACCAAAGGGGTTTTACATTGTGTCCGGAAATTTTGTATGCAGAGTTCATCGGACGCGCAACGGATTATTGAGTTAGGAGCTAACCCTGAACGCGTGGAAGTTGTGGGTAATATGAAATTTGATGGGGCGTTTTTTTCAGAGGAGGAAACACAACAGAGCCTGGGATTTAATGAAGGAGATGAATTGTTCATCGCCGGAAGCACGCACCCGGGAGAGGAAGAAATTATTATTGATATCTATCAAAAATTAGTTAAGGAGTTTTCACATTTGCGGTTAGTCATTACCCCACGGCATATCGAGCGAACACAAGAGGTTTTGAGTATTATTGAGAGCGCGGGGTTAAACCCGGTTAAATTTTCTTCTATTCATTCGGTTAATCTTGCGGAGAAAGGGGTTGTCGTCGTTGATACGATGGGGCAATTGCGCAAATTGTATGCAGTGGCAAAGGTGGTCTTTATTGGAAAGACCTTTAAGGTGGGGGGCGGACAAAATATGATTGAACCGGCCGCTTTTGGGAAACCTGTTTTTGTTGGATCACATACGCAGAATTTTAAAGGATCCATGAATCTTTTTTTAAAGGCAGACGCGATTGTTCAAGTGGAAACGCCGGATGAATTAGGGGTTCAAATGCGTGCGTTTCTTCAGTGCCCCGAAAAAATGATACAGATGGGGTTAAGGGCTAAGGAAGTTGTCGCGAAGCATCAAGGGGCAACGGAAAAGACAATAGAAGAAATAAGGAAATTATTGCGATGAAGCGATTTTTTTATTCCGTGGCTACTGATCGCGTTAATGGGGTTGGCCCCAGTATTTTAAAGGCTTTTTTATTGTTCGTATCCTTCTTGTATTCTGCCGGAGTTCAGTGTATTTTATTATTTTATAAAGTTGGATTATTAAAACAACATCATTTACCTAAACCCGTCATTAGTGTTGGAAATATTACGATGGGAGGGGTAGGAAAAACTCCCCTGGTTGTCCTTATTGCTCAGTTATTGAGGGCAAAAGGTCTAAAGCCGGTTATTCTTACACGGGGATACATGGCCACGCGAGGCAAGAGTGATGAGGTCGAACTATTTCAACGGATTTTAAAGGACGTACCTGTTTTAGTAGGGGCAGACAGGATTAAGAATGCCCGGGAATTTTTAAAAAATAATGAAGCCGATGTCTTTCTTCTTGATGATGGCTTTCAACATTGGTGTTTATTCAGAGATTTGGATATGGTAGCGATTGATGCCACCAACGCGTTTGGAAATAAACATGCTATTCCTCGAGGAATTCTACGAGAACCGTTAAGTTCATTGAAGCGTGCGCGGATGTTTGTTTTAACAAAAACAAATTTGGCTGATACAGAAGGGATTAAGGCATCTTTACAGAAAATTAACCCAAGGGCCCCTATTGTCGAAACAATACATCAACCCGTTGGTTTGGATAATTTGCGCATAAATGCATCAGTTGATTTAGACTTTATTAAGGGAAAAGATATTGCAGCCTTTTGCAGTATTGGGACACCGGAATCTTTTGAAAAAACCTTGATGAATTTAGGAGGAAATCTTTCGAAAAATTTCCCTTTCATTGATCATCACATTTATACGAAGGATGAGTTAGAGTCCATTGTTCAATATTGTCAAAAGAAACAGATAAATACCATTGTGACAACAGAGAAGGACGCGGTTAAACTTACAGATTTCCTTGATGTTTTTGGGGGAATTTATATTTTGTGTTTACGTATAGAAATAAATATTACCAGAGGAAAAGATGCGTTCCTGGAAAGAATTCATAATATTTCATAGCATTAAACTATTCGGGTCTTTTGTTCGTTTGTTACCATTGAATATTGCCCTGATGATTGGCCGGACAATAGGGATGTTTGGCTATTATTTTAATGGTAAGCATAAAATTCAAGCTTACAGAAATTTGAGGAAGGCCTTCGCGCACTCAAAATCTCCCGATGGGATTAAGCAGATCACAAAGGATTTGTTTAGAAATTACGGACAAAATTTTATTGAGTTATTACGGATGCCGCTTATGAACGTGGAACGTTTCCAGGAACTTGTGACCATCGAGGGGAGAGAACATATTGATCAATCTTTAGAGCAAGGTAAAGGCGTTATCCTTTTAGCTATGCATTTTGGGAGTTGGGAAATGGCAAGTTTGTCTTGTGGGCTTTTAGGCTATCCCTACAAAATGTTTGTTAACCCACAGAGTAAACACTCACGGTTGGATGACCTGCTCAATTCGTATCGTTCCTGTGGAGGTTCTATTATGCTTTCCAGAGGAACGGGGACGCGGGATTTTGTGCGAAGCTTAAAGAGTAATGAAGCGATTGGCATGGTTGTGGATCAGGGAGGGCGTGATGGTTTTTTGGTCCCATTTTTAGGGTGTCAGGCTTCAATGTCTGTTGGCGCAATACGGATGGGATTAAAAATGGGCGTGCCCTTGTGTTTTTCGGTAATCGTTCGGGAAGGGGGCGCGCGGCATCGCATGATTATTCATAAGCCTCTTGAACTTGAACGAACGGGGGATAAAGAAGAGGATATTAAAATAAATTTAAAGAAAATCACAGGGTTGATGGAGCAGTATGTCAAGCGCTATCCATCGGAATATATGTGGTTTCATAAAATCTGGAAATATGCCAGGCAAGCTAATATTGGCATTTTAAGTGATGGGAAAGCCGGACATGTGCGGCAATCCCAGGCCATTGCCAGTATGATGGAAAAGGCACTTGATGAACGCGAAGTTGAGTTTGATACACGGACCGCGGAGGTGCATTACAAAAATAAGTGGGCAAGATGTTTGGCCTTTTTCTTCAGTTTTTTTTATTGTTCATTTATTTTTCATGGTCGCTTTGGTTTTTTGAAATGGGTTCTTACCAAAGAATCTTTTGCTCAAGTCTCCGCGTTAAAAGTGGATTATGTTATTTCATGCGGTTCATCAGTGGCAAATATTAATTGCCTATTGTCCAGAGATTATGGCGCCAAAAGTATCACTGTTCTTAAGCCGGGAATTTTAGATTATAAAAAGTTTGATTTAACTTTTTTACCTCAACATGACGCGCATCTGGCAAAAGAAAATAAGGCGAATATTTCCATTACACACGCAGCCCCTAATTTGATCACTAAAAAATATTTAGAAGAGCAGTCGGAGTTGTTATTGAATCGTTTTTCTCATTTAAAAACAAATTGTCGTTTTAAAATTGGTCTTTTTATTGGAGGTAATTCCAAGAAGGTTTATTTAAGTGAGAAGCAGATTAAAATTCTTATTCGGCAAATCCAGGAAATTTCCAGAGAGTTAAATGTTAATGTTCTTGTGACAACATCCCGTCGAACACCGAGGAGAATTGAACAATATTTACATAGAAAATTAAAGAAAAATTCAATATGTCCATTACTTATTTTGGCTAATCAGGAAAATGTTCCGGAGGCTGTCGGGGGCATTATGGGATTGTCAGACCTCATTATTACTTCCGGAGATAGTATTTCCATGGTTTCGGAGTCCGCGAGTTCCGGAAAAAGCACGATTGTATTTTTGCCGGAAACACGCGCAAAGGTTTTAAAAGGTCCGAATAAGCATAAAGATTTTGTGGAGAAGTTAAACGCGCAGGGATTTGTTCGTTCGTCAGAAGTTAAAAATATCGGTCAATCTATCTATGATATTGTAAAGAATAAGGCCTACACAAGGACACTTGATGATAACAAGGTTATTCTTGAAGCTGTCAGAAAAGTGGTATGAACATCTTACAAATATTGCCGGAGTTAAATGTTGGCGGCGTAGAAACCGGAACCGTTGATTTCGCGAAATATCTTGTTGAACATAGGCATCATTCCATAGTAGTTTCTCATGGAGGGCAACTGACAGCGGGATTAAAAAAGGGGGGGAGCAAACACTACACACTGCCTGTTCATAAAAAATCTCTTCGGACGATGTGGAAAATGGTCGAACCATTAAGAGCAATTATTCGTAAAGAAAATATTGATATTGTTCATGCCCGCTCACGTGTTCCCGCCTGGATTGCCTATTTTGCTTGCCAAAAAACCAAAGCTATTTTTATTACAACCTGTCACGGGAGATACAATAATCGTCTTTTTAGTCAGGTGATGGGGTGGTCTAAACTGGTCATTGTTCCCAGTCGAGCGATTGGGCGTTACATGATTGACCGATACAAAGTCCCTTCCGATCGTATTCGCTGTATCGCGCGTAGTGTGGATTTAACAAAATTTGAAAATATTTCTAAAAAAACAAATTCACGCGTTCCTGTGATTGCGATTGTGGGACGGTTAACACCTATTAAAGGGCATCGTCATTTTCTCAAGGCCATGGCCAAGGTTATTCGTCAGAAACCTAAAATCAAAATTCAGATTGTTGGAGATGCTTCCCCGGATAAAGAAGATTACAAACAAGAACTTCATGTGTTGGTTCGCCGTTTGGGATTAAAGGATCATGTTACATTTTTAGGGAACCGTAAAGATGTTCCTAAAGTTTTATCGAAAGTGGATGTTTTGGTTATGGCTTCAACGATTCCGGAATCCTTTGGGCGTGTTATTTTAGAGGCACAGGCCGTTGGAGTTCCGGTGGTGGCAACACGCGTGGGAGGGGTTGTTGATATCATTGATGAAGAGAAAACGGGGCTGATGGTCATGCCTAAGGATTCCGATGCGATGGCGGCAGCTGTATTGCGTATCCTTAACAATGAAAATTTTGCACGTCAACTCACTGAAGCAGCGACCATAAAGCTTCACAAAAATTTTACGCTCGATCATATGGCTTGCCGAACCCTGAAAGTTTACGAAGAAATTCAGAATTTAGTTAATATCCTTGTTATTAAAATTAGTTCTATGGGTGATGTTGTTTTAATTACCGCTTCTTTACGGGCTATTCGAAAAAAATTTCCAGAGGCAAAAATTTACTGTCTTGTCGGGAAAGAATCCCGGAAAATTTTACGTAAGTGTCCTTATCTGGAAGGATTGATTGTCGTGGATTTAAAATATAAAGATAAGGGATGGCTGAAGTTATTAAAATTATCCGGACAGCTCCGACGCTATCGATTTGATAAAATTATTGATTTTCAAAATAATCGCAAAAGTCATTTACTTTCATTTTTGAGCGTTCCCAAGGAAAGTTATGGTTATGATAATGGAAAGTGGGGAGGATTTCTGACGCATCCGTTAAGAAAATATAAAAATGATATTCCTCCTGTTGAACATCAATTTCAGCTTTTAAATCAGTTAGGGATTCCTCATGAGCCTAACGCACGGTTAGAGCTTTGGCCATCTAATGAGGATAGAGAGTATGTGGATAATTTATTGGATTCTGAATGGTTAGGAAATAGTAAAAATATCATTGGCATTAACATCGCGGCTTCAGAAAAATGGCAAACCAAAAATTGGCCTGTTGAACACATCGCGCGGCTTTGTGATATTTTAGCAGAATGGAATATCCGTGTGATTATTACGGGGATGGAGAAAGATAAACCGTTAGCTCAAAAGCTCATGTCACTAACGAAAGCGAAACCCGCGATTTTTGTTGGAAAAACAGACCTTCTTCAACTCGCGGCACTTATTCAGCGCTGTAAGGTTTTTATTACGCCGGATTCAGCGCCCATGCATGTGGCCGCGGCCATGAAAACACCTTTTATTGCCTTTTTTGGTCCAACAGATTCTAAACGTCATGCTCCGCCCTCAAAAAATAAAATTATTTTGAATAAGAAATTAACGTGCACTCCCTGTTACAAACCTCATTGTAAAATTTTAACGCATGCGTGCTTAAAAGAAATTACTCCTGAAGAAGTGATGGAAAAAATTGAGAATATTGTGCAACATCAGTAAGTGTTTTTAAAATTCCTTGAAAAAGATAAGGACTCAGCCATAGAGAAAAGTTTTTAGACAAAGCGTTAAGATCTTTTCCAAAAAGTTTTAAAAACGCTTACTAATGTTGCAGGACATAAAAAAT
Organism: uncultured Planctomycetales bacterium; assembly: GCA_964541845.1. GTDB lineage: Bacteria > Omnitrophota > Gorgyraeia > Zapsychrales > Zapsychraceae > CAZIRV01. The sequence goes on along the minus strand of CAZIRV010000057.1, from coordinate 3,896 downwards.
GAATGTTTTATTTCTTACTACGCATTTAAATACTGGAGGTATCACACAGTATCTTTTAACTTTGACGAAAGGTTTTGTTTCGCGGGGTGTTAATGTCCATGTTGTTTCCGGCGGAGGCAATAGGGAGGATATTTTTACATCCATGGGGGCTAAAATTTTAAATTTAGACATTCGTACAAAGTCAGAACTGAGTCCTAAAATATACAAAGCTTTAAAGCCTCTTAAGCAATATATCAAAGAAAATCATATTGATGTTATTCATGCGCAGACGCGCATTACGCAGGTCATGGGGGTATTGTTGCATAAAATGACAGGATGTTTGTATGTTTCAACCTGTCATGGATTTTTTAAACCGCGTTTGTTTCGACGGATAATTCCTTGTTGGGGGCAGCGTGTCATTGCCATTAGTGAAGCCGTTGAAAAACATCTCATAGAAGACTTTGGTGTGGATTGTAATAGGGTTTGTTTAGTGAAGAGCGGAATTGATTTAAAGGATTTTGAAATCACACCTATCGAATCTAAGGCAGCCCTTCGTGTCAAGTTTAACTTGAATGAAGATTGTGTCATTGGAATGATTGCACGTTTGTCGGATGTGAAAGGGCAGGATGTTTTAGTGGAAGCTATGAGTAAAATTATTCAAAAGATTCCTGATGTAAAATTGCTGCTTATTGGTGAAGGAAAGTTGGAAGGGGTTTTACGGCGAATGGTTACAGATTTAAATTTGGAAAACCATGTTCAATTTCATCCCATTGTGAATCAAACACCGGAAATGCTTTCCATATTAGATGTATGTGTCAATCCATCCCGTCAAGAAGGTTTGGGCTTGTCCGTAATGGAGGCACAAGCCGCGGGATTGCCGGTCGTGGCTTCCAATGTCGGAGGCATCCCAAGTCTTATTGAACACGGAAAAACAGGTGTTTTAGTTGAACCGGAAAACCCAGAAGCATTAGCCGACGCGATCATTGAGCTTTTACAAAATAGAGCAAAGTCAGAACACATAGGTCGATCCGCCGGAGCAAAGGCTAAAGAACAATATTCGTCAGATAAGATGGTAGAAAAAACATTGGCTGTTTATGAAAAATATTCTTGTTGTAAATGTTAATTGGTTAGGAGATGTCATTTTTTCTTCACCAATATTTAAAGTTTTAAAAGAGACTTATCCTCAAGCAAAAATAAGCTGTTTAGCTGTGCCTCGTGTCAAAGAAGTTTTGGAAAGTATCCCGTCAATTGATGAGATTATTGTTTATGATGAAAAAGGAAGTCACCGGAATCCAATCACGAAATTACAATTAATTGGAGAACTGAGAAAAAGAAAATTTGACACAGCCTTTTTACTTCATCGTTCTTTGACAAGGGCATTGCTTGTTTTTTTTGCGGGGATTCCTCAGCGGATTGGTTATGATGAAAAAGGAAGGGGTAGGTTTTTAACACATAAAGTTGAACCGCTTGCGGGAAAAATTCACCGTTCCGACCATTACCTCAATGTCATTGAATCTTTTGGAATAAAAGTTAGTGATCGAACAACAACGCTGTCTGTTTCACCAGAGGCGGAAAAAGAGATGAATAAAATATTAGAAGAAAAAGGTATTTCTCAAAAGGATAGACTTATTGTGATTAATCCCGGCGGTAACTGGGCCCTAAAACAATGGCCTTTGAAAAATTTCACAAAGCTTATTGACCGATTAATGACGGGATTTAATTTTAAGGTTCTCATCTCCGGGGCCCTCAAAGATGAGGCATTGGCAAACACAATTATTGCCCCGTTGAAATTAAAACCCACTGTGTTAGCGGGAGAAACAAATTTAAAGCAAGCGATGGCTTTAATGAAACGGGCTGATCTTGTTATTTCTGCGGATTCCGGCCCTCTGCATGTCGCCAATAGTGTCGGCACCGATGTGATCGGTATTTTCGGTCCAACACGACCAGAAATTACTGGTCCTCGAGGACCAGGACGCGCGGTTATCTTACAGCATGATGTAGGCTGCAACCGCCAAGCCTGTTATCATTTAAAATGCCCGGATAATATCTGTATGCAGGCGGTGACGGTAGAGGATGTTTTGGTTGCTTTTAAAAAATTAAAACTTGACGCATAACGTTACACGTTATATTCTTTAATTATGATTAAATCTTTTAAATGTAAAGAAACAGAAAAGATATTTAATCGCGTTTTTTCTAAAAAACTTCTTGGAAGTATTCAGCAGGTTGCTTTTCGTAAATTGAGAATGATTAATCGTGCTTTTATGATCACGGATTTAAGGGTTCCACCTAATAATCGTTTAGAAAAATTAAAAGGGGATCGAAAAGGACATCATAGTATTCGTATTAATGATCAATGGCGGATTTGTTTTAAGTGGCAGAATGGAGATATTTTTGATGTTGAAATTGTTGATTATCACTATTGAAGAAGGAGGTAAATATGTCCAGAAAAAAAATTAATCCGGTTCATCCAGGAGAAATTCTTATGGAAGAATTTTTAAAGCCAATGAATCTTAGTCAAAATGCTCTAGCACTTGATCTTCATGTCCCACCGAGGCGTATTAATGAAATTGTTCATGGGAAACGGAGGATAACAGCGGATACAGCTCTGCGTTTATCTTATTATTTTAAAATGTCTGCTCAGTTTTGGTTAGGTCTACAAATGGACTATGATTTAGATGTCGAACAGGATAAAAAAGGAAACAAAATTCAGAAAGAAGTAGTTCATGAGCACGCATTGGAAAATTAAAAAAATTCTTCTCATATCCTTAAGCAATATCGGTGATGTGATTTTGACGTTTCCTGTTATTGATATTTTGAAACGGGATTTTCCTGATGCGAAGTTATCCGTTGTGATTGGGCCTAAGGCAGAGTCATTACTGAAGGGTAACGCGCGTTTAGATCAACTCATTATTTTTAATAAACACCAGTCGGCCTTTAAAATGCTTTCCTGGATGTTGCAGTTACGCAAAGAGCATTTTGATCTCGTTATTGATTTACGTCATACCGCTATTCCATTTCTCATCGGAGCAAAGCATAAAACTTCTCTGAGTTCTCCTAAGATTGAAAATCAGCATATGCGTAAGAAACATTTAGCGCGTTTAAAATCTGTTTACAATTACGAGGAAAAATCCACTCAGCAGTACGCTCTATGTATTTCTGAAGAGGATCAAGGTTATGTGCAAAATGTAATAAAAGAGGAAATAGGAGAAGGACAGAGATTTATTTGCATAGCCCCTGGTGCGGCGAGTCATTCAAAACGCTGGACAGGACAAGGGTTCGCGGAGGTGGCAGACGCGTTAGGAAAAAATGAAAAGTTGAAAATAGTTTTTGTCGGCGATCATCAAGACAGCGAAATCGCGAGGTGTATTGCCGCAAAAATGAAAGAAGATCCTGTTAATTTATGTGGACGAACGTCTTTGATTCAGTTGGCTGAACTGATGAAAAAGTCCAAGGGTGTGTTGACCAACGACAGTGCCCCCATGCATCTGGCCAGTTACCTCAACATCCCCACCTGCGCCCTCTTCGGCCCCACATCCCCGCAACAATACGGCCCGTGGAGCATAAAAAGCACATTCATCAAAAACAAAACCCCTTGCGAAGCCTGCGCGCCTCCAAAAAAAGAAGGAGAACATACCTGCATGCAGGGCATACAGAGTGAAGAAGTTTTAAAGATGGTTCAAAGTTTATTATGATATGGAATTGTCTTGTTGGAGTTTTAAGGGCACACGATTAGACTTGAATTAACCCAAAAAATGCATTTTCCGGGTTAATTTGGATCATGTTATTTATCCTCGGATTCCGGGGACAGTGAAATAAGTGTTATTGTTTATCCAGAGGGCTTCTTACGCCATGGACACCTTTGTTTAGGAGCTATTACAAAATAACTTGATGTTTTAGCGCATAGATTTTAGTCATAT
>CAZIRV010000056.1:0-14148 GCA_964541845.1 uncultured Planctomycetales bacterium | reverse complement strand
TTTTTGGAGTAAGTAAGCTTTTTAAATGAGTACTTATTTAATGGAATTGGTATTAGTATGACGTTAATTTTACATTTTCTTGAGAATTAATAAACAAAATTTAACAAAATATTTGGAGATGGGGGCACAAGCTTCCGGCGACTCTTTGGACAATACTGAGATAATTTTTCGTTATTTAAAAATCCCCTGAAGCATTTGGCGTTTTTTGCCAAATCCTTTGGTTTTTATAGTTGTAAATCCTTGATTATTTAATCCCCGTCGAACAAATCCGGCTACCGTAAAAGTCGCAAACGTTGTTCCTTTATGGCTCAAATCAGCTACATGGGAAAAAACCTCATCAGACCACATTTCCGGATTTTTTGATGGGGCAAAACCATCTAAAAACCACGCGTCAACAGGATTATTTTTGGGGAAGTTATCCAGAGCACCAAGAACATGATCAAAGATTAAGGTGAGTTTAATGCTTTTCTCATCAAAATATAATTGTTGAATTTGATTATTTTTGGTCGAGAGGCTTGTGTCTCGACCGGATGAATAATATTTAACCAATTGATCAGAATAATGGTTTAAGGTTGGCCAAATTTTTAAGGATTTGGAAAGGTCTTCGGGTGAAAGTGGATATTGATCAATGGAAATATAGTGTAATAAGCTGTTTTTGGGGGAACATTTTTTCCAAAGTTTCCACGCACAGAGAAAATTTAAGCCGGAACCGAATCCTGTTTCGGCAATGGTGAATTTTATAGTGTTTTCAGCTGATAGGGCGTTCCATCGTTCTTCTAACCGATTTCCTTCACAAAAGATGTATTGAGATTCAGCCAAGCCATTTTCCTGACAGAAATATTTATCATCAAATAATGTGGAATGCGGAAGACCGTTTTCATCCCAAGTAACATTTGCAATTTCATTTTTCATTTTTTAAAAAAATTATTACGTCAGTATCTATAAATTCTACTTTTGCATTCCATTGTTTCGCCAGCCACTCAAAGGTTATTTTTGAAAAAAAACATACATGTGTCGGATCATTTTTGTAGTGCCAATTTTTAAATCTTTCTCGGTTAATAACAAGTTTAGTCATTATTCCAAGCCTCCCATTAGGTTTAAGACAACACCATAATCGATCTAAATCCATTTTCGGGTGATGAAGGTGCTCAAGGACTTCTGTGGACGTAATAAAATCATATTGTTTTTTAAACATGATATCATTTTTAGCGTAAAAATAATCATAAAGAGAAACAGTGTGTCCAATTTCTTCAAACATCACGGAAAGTGTTGGCCCCGGACCAGAGCCAAAGTCTAATCCATGGCTTCTAGGCGATATATATTTTTGCATGGGTAAAAATAAATGTTTTAAAAATTTTCTGTAGTTTTGGTCGTTTGGGGAGTTTTTATGGAGATCATATCTGGCCTTTTCTTCTTTCTGAGACAGAAATTGTGTAGGAGGAACAAAAACTAAATGACATTGAGGACAATGAAAATAATTGCGGAGTTTATCTGTATAAAATTCATTTATATCCTTTATTTTACATAATGGACAGGATTGTTTGATATCATCCATTATATTTTATCTGTAGCCGAGTACGGCATATTCCTTTGGAGTATAAATTTAAACATAAATTTTGATTATACAAAAAATTTAAGCCCAAAAGGAATATGCCGTACTCGGCTACTTTTATCTTAAGAGGGCGGCTTCCAGTAACCATTGATTATCTTGAGCGTAATCATCCGCAAATTTGATACGACCGGTTTTTTTATGAATAATGGCGGTAAAAATATACGGGATGTTACTAAGTTGGCGTTCTTTAAAAAAGATAAACCAATATTTTTTGGCATGAGGAAGATTTGAGATATCTTTTTTAATTTTTGGGTTAGAAAGGTCATATATTTTGACTAAATTTTTATTGATTAATTCTTGTTGGGCAATAATTTTTGCTTCTTCTAAAGTAATTCCGTCTTCGAAAACAACAGTTTCATAATTGCTTGAGACAAGATTAATGTTTTCGACCAAAGCAGATGTGCAACCCATTGTCATTAAAAATATTATTATGAAAAACTTTTTCATTTTTTTAATCGTGTATACTGTAGAATTTTTTCTTTCAATTGATTCAGATTGACAGGTTTGTTTATGAAATCATTCATTCCTGCATCCATGCATTCTTTAGAATCCGAAGGCAAAACAGCAGCAGTCAGGGCAAGAATGGGAATATTTTTCAGTAATTCTTTTCGGATAATACGTGTAGCGGCAATTCCACTCATTATCGGCATTTGGAGATCCATAAGACAAAGGTCGTAAGTATTTTTCAGTAGTTTCTCAATCGCTTCCTGTCCGTTACTCGCGTAATCTCCTACACATCCTAAAATTTCAAAAAAAGATTTTATGAGCTCCTGGTTGGCTATATTGTCTTCAGCAACTAAAATTTTTAATCCCTTACAGATAAGCTCTTCTGCCAGATGCCGTGTGACAATAGGACCTTTTTTTCTGGAATCACCATAAACAGTGAGTAGTATTTTTAATAATTGATTTGGAACAATGGGTTTTGGGAGAAAGGCATCAAAGCCTTTTTCTTTTGCCTCCCGCGCTTCTCCGACTTGGGCGTTTGAGGTTAAGGCGATCATTTTGATGTGTTGGCATTGTTTGTTGTTTCGAATTTTTTCTGGTAATTTAGGCTCATTGTGTTCCCATAAATTCAGCGCATAGAATATGATGTCGGGATATTTTTTTTCTTGAATAAATTCATCCATTTTCTGAAGCGCTGTGTCTGGAGAATCTGATATGGCCAGAAGATTTAGGTCAAATTCGGTACATGAGTATCGAAGTAAATTTTTAGAGACGGGATCATTTTCAACAACAAAAACACTTTTATTTTTTAAATCTTTTTTTCTGAAAGGGGCAATGTCGCTTTCAGCAGGAGTATTTCCTTTTTTAAACTTTATTGTAAAGGTAAATTCACTACCCTGATTAATTTTTGATTTAACGCTAATATTTCCTCCCATGCCTTCAACAAGAGATTTACAAATAGTTAATCCCAGCCCGGTCCCTCCATATTTACGTGTTGTGGTTGTGTCCGCTTGATTAAACGCGGAAAAAATTTCGTTTAGCTGGTCTTCCGGGATCCCAATTCCGGTATCTTTAATGCTAAACTGAACAATAGGTTCCTCTTCATGGTTAACTTCACTCTCTACCCGGTTAATGGTTAGGTTAATCTCACCTTCACTTGTAAATTTGATGGCATTCCCTAATATATTTACTAAAATTTGACGTAATTTTGTTGGATCCCCAAGAAGATGCTGAGGCGTATTATCAGAAAAATTAAAGTGTATTTTAATTAAGGGATGTTCTATTCGGAGGGGAATCATTTGAACAACATCACCGACTAAATAACGCAAATTAAAATTAATGTGTTCAAATGTTGTTTTACCTATCTCTAATTTTGAAAAGTCCAAAATATCATTAATAATACTAATCAATAATTTTCCATTCGTTTGAACAAAATCAATATATTTTTTTTGTTGTTCATCCAATGATGTTTCTCCCAATAAATCCGAAAATCCCAAGATGGCATTCATGGGAGTTCGGATTTCATGGGACATATTAGCCAAAAAATCACTCTTGGATTTGGTCGCTGTCTGGGCTCTTTTACTTAATTCAATAGCAACTTTACGTTCAGATTTTAAATCTTCTTCCATTTTTTTACGTTCTGTAATATCACGAACGACACCGATAGCATGCCATCTCTTCTGAATTTTAATAGAACCGACAGAAAGTTCAACAGGAAATTCTGTGCCATTTTTGTGCAGGGCCTCAATCTCCCGTCTTATTCCAACAATTGGCCCTTGGCCTGTTTCCTTAAATTTTAAGACTTGTGTGTTAGCCATTTTCCGATAACGTTTAGGAGTAACAATTTGATGAAGGGGTTTTCCCATAACTTCAACGCTGTTAAATCCAAATGTGCGTTCAGCGGCATCGTTCCAAAAAGAAATATTATCATTTTCATCCATCATAATAATAGCGTCATTCGCGGCGGCACTGATACTTCGAAATTTTTCTTCAGATTCTTTTAAAAATTTTTCTATTTTGGAACGTTCTTCCTGGGTTATTTTAAGCCGGGTAACCATTTTATTAAATTCTTTGTTGAGTTGCCCAAATTCATCCTCACTTTCTATTTTCATTTGATAAGTTAACTGTCCCTGACTTACATGGGATATAGCGTTCATTAATTTATAGATAGGTCGGGTTATAAACTCCGCGAAAAAATTAGCGATCCAAATACTTACGAGGGTTCCAATAATAATAAATCCGGAACTCATTAATATAAAACTACGAAAGATATGATCAATGATATCCTGTTCTAAACCGATTTCTTTTAACGCGTGCTCAAGCGCGTAGTGATAAATATTGCTTCCGAGTGCGCCTCCAATAGCAACGAGCAAAAATAGTGCTACCAGAATATTATTTCGTAAACTTGTTTTTAGGTTTTCGTCTTTTATCATAGTGTGTAAATTATTTTCGTCCAAACAAGAAACATGGATCCCCGACTAGGGCATCCGGGGATGACAGAACCTGATTAAAAAAATTGCATGCCGATAAGAAAAACAGTGATGGCAACAAAAAATCCGCCAAAACTCATAAGGAGAGATTTGGTTCCGTCATGGCTGAAGAGTTGTTTTGCATCTGCGTTAAATCCGATCGCGGCCATGGCAACCGACCATGAGATACTATAAATAGGAGAAATAATGGGAAGAAGTGTTTTGGTATAGAATATATGATTATTTAAATAAAGTTCTGTTCCCAAGAGTCCCGCGCCAACAAAAAACCACATAAACCAGGGAATATAGAATTTTTTTCTTAGTAAACTGGCAAATAATGGAATAGCAATCAATAAACCAAGGTATCTGATCGCTTTAACAGAAAGACCTAAGGAAGTAAGTTCTTTCACGGAAAGATTTGTTACTAAATGGGGAATATGTCCTGTAGCAATTTCCACAAATCCTGTGAGTTGGAGAACTCCTCCGGATAGAATACTATATTCTTTTCCGGTTAATCCGAATAGAACCGCTACGAAGGGTAAGAGAATAGATAGACCAAAAAAAGCTGTGAGAGAAACAGAAAGTAGAGAAATAGCAATATCATCCGGTTCGGCATCAACCGCCGGGGCCGTAATCGCAATCGCGGAAGCGCCACAAATGGCTGATCCAGTGGCTGTGAGATAAATTATTTTTCTTTTCGCCTTAAGCCATTTACCCAGAAGAAGAATCACCCCGTAATAAGTGAGAACAACGATGATCAATAAAATAATTACCGTGGGATTAATAGTTCCTATCTTAACAAAATTTAAATTTTTCATTGCGTAAAAGATAGTTCCAATAGGAATGAATATTCTTGAGGCCAGTAATGCTCTGGGCCTCTTTTCCTCTCCATCGTTTAGCAGCGTTCCTCCTATAATGCCAATAATTAAAGAAACGAGGAGTGGATCGAAAAATCCGGATTTGACAACGATTTTTAAGGCGTAGGCAATAAATCCGATAAATATGGATAGAATGATTATTAACTTGCTTTCACGATTTAGTTTGGAAGGACTGTTTGTATTCATTAATTTATTAGTATTGAAATTTTTTTTAGAATATTAAAAAAACATTGCCATTCCCTCATATTTTTGGTGGAAATCCAGTTTCCCCTTCTTTGCGGGAATGACGAATAATATTTTTATCTAATGTATATACCCAAATGCACCAAATTTGCGAAACTTAGATGCTTCACCTACTGAAGGACAACGTTCTAAAATCGCAAATTCATCTAGCTCGGGGATATATAGTGAAATTTGTTAGATTAATTTTTCTAAGTCACTATAAATACATTAGATACATTATGCAAATAAATTTCTTTTTTTATCAAAAAGCCAACATAATACCAACTCTATTAAATAATTGCTCTATTTTTAAGGTTGCTGTGTCTCGTTGAAGCGTCGAGACAATCAAAATAAATTTTGGTCATTATTTAATTAAAAGATTGGCCAAAAAAAATATTCTGCCAATCTTTAAACTGGGTTTAATTCCCCGAGGATTGCCTCGTTTGTAAATGCTTAGGAATCGTTCAAAAATAACCTCGACAATTATGAAATAGGCGTTGTCGGGTTGATATCTATAGTTGTCGAGGTTATTTTTGAGCCGATCCTTAGGTCAATACCTCGTGGGCTTGCTCCGAGGTAGGTTATTGGAATTGGCATTACACCTTAGTAATGCGGCGGAAGCTCTTCTTCCCCTGGATTTTTAAAAAAATTTTCATTGTTGAACTGTTCTTTAAGCTGCATAAGGTATGCTTCAAGTTTATCAATTTTTTTTTGTTGATCCATGAGAACCTCGTTCAACTCTTCAATGGCTCGATCCTGAAAAGCCGCCTTTTTTTCTAATTCAATGACTCGTTGTTTCATAGTTTTCCCTAATTTTTATATCCCGAATATCTTGACATGATTCTCTTTTAGAGGCAATATTTTAATGTTATTAATTTAAGGAGTTCATTTCATGGATGTCATGTTTTTTGAAGTGTTTCAGGAAGAAGAAATCGCGATTAAAAAATTTTTACCGGCAGGTATCCTGGCGGGTTTTGATTCAAAAACGATTCAGGATTGTCATCTTATGGATATCCCTTCCTCTTTGATGAGCATTCGCACGCAATCACGGATTCCCAATGAGTGGGCATCTCAACTCAAAGGAATTCTCTCCCGAAGTCAAGGCTATGACCATCTTCTTGCTTATCGTCATACAACGCAAAGTAATATCCCCTGTGGTTACCTTGCCAGCTATTGTTCCAGAGCCGTTGCTGAACATGCCATTCTCGCAATGATGACTTTGTTACGAAAATTAAAGGCTCAAATAAAAAATTTTGAAACTTTTCATCGTGATGAACTCACAGGATTGGAGTGTCAAAATCGAAATGTATTAGTGGTAGGCGTTGGAAATATTGGAGGAGAAATCGTGGATATCGCGCAAGGATTACGGATGAATGTCAAGGGGGTGGATATTGACCCTCAAAAAAAGGGTATCTCTTATATCTCATTAGATGAAGGCGTTGTGTGGGCAGACGTTATTTTTTGCGCAGTACCTTTAACCGAGCAAACTCATCAAATGCTTAATTATAAATTGTTTCAAAGTTCAGGACATGATAAATTTTTAATTAATATTTCCCGAGGAGAGATAACGCCTGTCGCTAGTCTGGATCGTCTCTTATCCGAAGGGGTGTTGGCAGGCATTAGTCTGGATGTCTTTCCTGATGAGAGATATTTGGCAGATTTTTCGCGAGGAACCATAAAGGAAAAAACCCCGGATTTAAAAATTATTTTAGACCTTTCACAACGTGATAATGTACTTTTCACACCACATAACGCGTTTAATTCCAGGGAATCGGTTATTAATAAAGCCCGCCTGAGTGTCGAATCCATTGTTTATTTTCTAAAAAATAATACGTTCCCTAAGCAAATTATTTTTCAAAGGTAACTAATCCCAATTCCACTAATTAATTCCTGATTTAATTTTACTTATCTCGACGTTTTTACGAGTAAGTAAGCCTTTTAAATGAGTACTTATTTAATGGATTTGGTATAATGGATCGTTTCTAATAATAGGCTATTTTCTTTTTTCACTTTGTATACATACAAAAAAGACAGGAGATCAAATCTCCTGCCTTTTATAATAAAAAACATAATGAGAAGTTATGCGATTTTTAATTTTTTTCGTTTTGTGATGAACCCTAACAATCCACTACCAAAAAGCAACATTGTTGCCGGTTCAGGAACGGCTGTCCCGCCACCGTCATCATTACCACCAGTCTGTTTATCTGCTGATTTCCAAATATTTTCCCATAATTTTCGGTTAGATGCATTTGCCCATCCATAATCATCATCCCAAAAATTAATGTCCGTTGCAACTAAAACGTCACTGGAACGTCCTGCTCCGGCATCAAAAACACCCATAATAGTACGATCAGCACTATCTTTGGCTAAAACCTCAAAACTATCGGGAGCAGAGGTAATAACGCTGTGGGCTCCACCAATAAAATTAGTTACAATATTAGGACTTGTCACCCAATCAGAAGACCCTACGGTGTAATGACCAGAGTCATTAGAGTAATCACCCCCGTGGGAAATTCCCCAATTAGAGAGAATTGTATTAGCTGGTGCCGTCCAAGATGCCGATGCCCAATCTGTTTGAATGAACAGAAAACCTCCTTGCTTATCCACAAAATTTTGCATAGCAAGAACTTCTGAATTATCTACACTTTTAATTAACCCAGTATAAAAGGCATCAACGCCAGAAAGAAAAGAAGAATCAACGTTTGAGGTTGTAACTAATGTATGTCCTTGGTTTACCAACCACTGTTTAGCGTTACTTAAATAAGAATTACCATCAAAACCCCAGAGTTCTCTACTAGTATCATAATACCCAATCGTCATAGCATCTGATTTTTGGGGGAATGCCCCAATCATAATAGTTAATGTTAAAAATAGCACTCTGCTAAATCCTTTTATTCTAAAAATTCCTTTAATTTGTTTCATTTTTCATCTCTCCTTTTTTTTGTTACTGTCAGTAATAATTCTTGTAAATTTTTTTAAAATTTATGACTCCAATGGTTTTAATTATTTGATATCTCACTTCCATACAGGTTATTTTTTATAATACTTATAAAATTATTTTACAGAAGTCATTCAGAATATAATCCTTACCTTATTTTAGAGCAAAAAGTGTGCCATATGTATAAAATGTGGAGTGATACATTATGATTTATTGATATAAACAAACATTTATACCAATTCCATTAAATAAGTACTTATTTAAAAAGCTTACTTACTTGTAAAAACGTCGAGATAAGGAATCGTTCAAAAATAATCTCGACAATCATGACATAGGTGTTGTCGGGTTGAGATATATGGTTGTCGAGGTTATTTTTGAGCCGATCCTAAGTAAAACTACTATCAGGAATTAATTAGAGGCATTGGTATTAATAAATAATGTTTAATTTTTTAAACACATATGTCTCAAAAATTAAACATTTGGATTCAAGGTTGTGGCGAAAGGTTTTCGGTTGAATCGTGCAATCTTTGGATGACCTTTTTTAAAAATTGATTGAAAGGATGATTTGGGTAAGTTGTTATAAATTTTTGATAGATTTCAATAGGAATATCGACATCTTTTAATTGAAACATTGCGAATGTATTGATTACTTTGACGATACTTAATGCTTTTTTTGGAGTTAGGTAGGGGCTTTCAGCAAAACGAATGAGTACCTCGGCAAGGACATTAATTGCAGCACGTAAATTTTTTTGATGCGAGTAACAGGTAGCTAGAAGTTCTTGCGCCTGAAGGTCAATAAGTGAATTTTTATGTTGTTGAGCGATATTTTGATAGTATTTGATGGCCTTATCAAGGGCTTCTGTTGTTTTTTTAGGTTTTTTTTGATTATAATAAAGTTTGGCGATAAGCAGAGGTGCTTGCAGTCCTAATGATGATGTTGGGAACTCCTTCATAGCACGCTGATAAACCTTTAGAATACCATAAAATTTTTCTTCTTTGTAGGAAGCGATAAACATTTTTTTCATAGTGCTTCCAGACATGTCTGTTGGGTCATAAAGATTTTCAACGGTTTGATTTATTTTGTTTTGGCGATCAAAAACACTGGCAACGGTTTCTTCCTTACCATATGATAGAATAATTCTATTCATTGTTTTTACTACAACGGTTGGTTGGTCAGAAAATTTTTGAATCGTCTCTTCATATTTTTGACGCGCTGTTGCATAGTCTTTTTTGAATAGATAAACATCCGCAAGAAAAATATAAGCTTGGGGTAGTAAAGAAGATTTTGGAAATTTATGGATAAAATTTTCGTAAAGAGGAATGATTTGGTCAAAATTTTCAGAAGGCAGGTCGGATTTTTTTGTCATAGCATAGAATTTTTTATTAATTTTCCACAATTGTTTTTCTGCCACAAAATTATTTTCCGGAGTCAACGCAGAAAGTAACACAAAAAGACCGATCAGAAAACTTATAAGAATAAATACTATTTTTTTCATTGAGATTCTTCTTTTTTTGAGAGGTAAACAATTGTAATTGCTGTGTAAATTATTGCATCAATGAACATCGCCCCCAACACATTTAGGACAAGCATCATTGTTGTCCACTCCGCGGGAAAAATACCTTTAGTTAAAGCGGCTTTGAACAATAAAACAGGAATAAAAAGAGTTGAGGAAATAAGGATAATTATAAAAGTAGGCCAAATTAAAAAAATTAATGCCTTTAAATTTAGCCAAACTGATATAAAAATTTTTTTCTTGTCAACAATAATTATAGGCAGAATATAGACCGTGAGTGTTACTGAAAGGACGTTTAATAAAAAATAAAAATATGTTTTTCCAATGACAATAAATTTTTTAAGATAGTAAAATTTTCCGCTTGTCGAATGAATTAAAAGAGCACGGTTATAAATTAGAGTATAACCTTTTAAAAAAATTGATAATAAAAGAAACATTAAAAATACAGCGATAACGATATGGACATATTGTCCGAAAATTTCTTTAGCAATTTTTTTTAGATTAATGGTCTCATCGTTATTAATTTTTATAATGATTGCCACTGCCATTGCTGTAAAAAAACTTCCGATTAAAATAGTGATAGGGATTTGAATGCTTTGAAAAATCTCTTGCAGGAGGAAAAAATTAGCTGGATAATGAAGGAATTGCTCTCCCCAGATACGTGTAACTATGGGAATAAAGAAAGTATTTGTTGGGTATTGTGGAATGAAATAAAAAACTTCCAAGAGAAGTAACTTGACAAATGCTGTAAATATAAATGGAAGAAAAATAATCGGGTGGTTTCTTAAGGTAGAAAAAGTTGAGTTTAAGATCGAACTGATTTGTTTGAAGAGATTTATTAACATGAAAGATATTTTTTGTTTGCTTGTAATGTGTTTCTACAATTATCTAAATTAACATCTTGTCATTCCCGTCTGTGCAGAAGTAACAGGATGTTAATTTAGACAGACATGATTTTCTAAATATTTCAATCAAATATACCTTATAAAAAGGAAATAAACAATGTTTTTTGCCCAAAATTTCACAGAATTAATCGGAAGTACACAAATTCGTTTATTGAAAATTTTTTTCAACATTATGTTTAAAAAATTAAACACTTAGTAATTAAGTTATATTTAAAATAAATAATTTTAAGCATATTCTTTCAAATAAGAAGATCAATCATTACAAAATATTAATAATACAATAGATTGGCATAGTTTTTGCTCTTTTTTAAATAAAGTAATATATATTATTTAGTATTTAAAAAAATCAATGTCCTTCCAAAAAAATTTTAATTTTTTATGTATAAAATACAAAATGGCAACAAATATTGTATTTGTTTTATTATGTACAGGTTTGACATCAGTTGCGTATGCCGCGGTTGAGCTTCCACCAATATATGTCTCTCCATCTGGCGGAGTTGTATCTCCAGAGCCTATTGAGAAACGTTCGGTTTTAATCTCAAGCACGCACACCGCAGATGAACTTCCACCAATATATGTCTCCCCCTCTGGTGGGATTGTCTCTTCTGAGGTTATTAAAAAACAATCACAAAAAAAGAATCCATCTATTAATTCACTGAACAACCCTCCAAATTGGCAACTTTATGATCATCCAAATGCCACCAATAAAAATCAATCAAATGTGGAAAAAGAAAAATCCGGCTTTGAGCAGGATGATTCTTATTCAAAAAATGGCTTTAAGGAGACATCAAATTCAAATAATAACCCCATATCGTCCTATTTAAAAAATTTTAATTATGGTGTGACGTTACAAACAGATCAAAAACCAAATGTTTATTTCGAAGGTGTCCTGCCACTCTATCAAAGCTTTGATAAAAAAAGCACTTTCTTTACCCATGACAGAATATCTATTCAGGGAGATAATGAAGGCGTCTTCTCAGCAGGCCTTGGATATAGAAAACTTGTTCTCGAGGATGAATTATTGGTCGGAGCCAACAGTTTCTTTGATTATCAACAAAACTATAATCATTCACGCTTAGGGTTTGGCTTGGAGGCTTTTTCAAAAGGATATGAGTTTAGAAGTAATTTTTATTTTGGTCTATCTCCGGCAAGACTAGTTAAAGAAACAGAACCCTATTATTACTATGAAAAAGTAGCTGACGGATATGATTTTGAGGCGGGTGGTGGCTATCCTGACATACCTTGGCTGAAAACATTTTTTGGTTTTTCAAAATATACCTTTGATCGCTCAGCGGATGAGTTGAAAATAACCGGACGGATTCAGATAAAACCTTCAAAATTTTTAACGCTGAACATCATCGGGAATCGAAATCAAACTACTAATTCAAATCAATTTGGTGTTGATAGTCGATTTTCTTTGCTTTTTTATACCTTCAAACCAGAAGATATCTTGGCGGATATCAAGGACATGTGGAGATTTGATGAGTCAGAAGGCTCCGGCCCTGAGAACCTTACAGCCAAAGCCTTGGATCGCGTTGAAAGAAATTTTAGTATTGTCGTGGAAAAATGGAAAGAACCCAATATAGTCCCCCTTCCTGTTGGAAGTGGCGGCAGCATTCAAGTTCAGCTAATCTGGGATAGAAATAATATGAATGATTTGGATATGCATCTTCTTTTGCCTGCTGGAGTAGGAGACAATGACCATATTTATTATACGACACCAGAATCACATATTGGAGCAGATCTTTTTGCGAATCTGGACGTTGATGATATACCTTTAAGGAGTGATCACGCAAACCATTCAGGCAGGGATCATGTAGAAAACATCTATGTGGTATCCGGTATGGCTCGAGCAGGCTCGTATACGCCCTACGTGCATGTATATGATTTTACGTCTGATGTCACAGCAACGATCAATGTCTTTAAAGAAGGAGTTTTCATAGCTACATACACCAATACCTTCACAGCCGATGATCAAACATTTTATCTTCCAGCTATAACGTATCCGTAAAGATTGCTGACGCGAATTTTTGCAAAAGGGTAGTTCAGGGGACACTTTGTAAAGATGCGGCAAGGATAAGATTTCCAAAGGTCATAGGGGGTTTATATCAAATAAATATCAAATCGAATTTTTTTAGTTTTTATGGATGTGTTGGGTGGTTGATTGGTCAGCCAACCGGAATGAGCAGGGCGTTTAACAACAACACGATTTCTGGCTGTAATCAGTGCGGTTTTTAACAATGCGTCGGTATCGGAATCAAAACCAATAAGTTGTTGAAACATTCGCATCTCCTTTTTAACTAGGGCGGATTTCTTTTTTTCCGGGAACATGGGGTCTAAATAAACGACATCGGGTTTAAAAGGGAGTGAGGAAAAACCCTTGCAACCATCTTGATGAGCAGATGAAAGGCGTTCTGTAACCCACGGGCCAATTTTGGAATCAAGCCTTGCGCGTCTCAAACCATCTTCAAGGAGTTTAGCAATGACGCCAGAACGTTCGATCATATGAACGCGACAACCGAGTGCGGCAAGCACAAACGCGTCATGCCCTAATCCAGCCGTGGCATCCAAAATATTCAGAGGGGCACCCTTCTTTAACCCAACCGCTTTAGCAATGGATTGCCTTCTTCCCCCTCCAAATTTTCGTCGATGGGCATTGGATCCCTCAATAAAATCTACATAAATCGCGCCGAGTTGAGGCTCGTCATGCTTCCGTAACACTAAGCGCTCTTCTTTGATATAAAGAATAAAATTGTTTTTTAAATTATGGTTCTGGATTTCAACCTCTTATTATTTTAGAAAGGATTTATGATATTTTTTGTTTAATAAAACGCCCCATTCTTTATTGTAAGGATGGACGTAGAATACTCTTTGATTGTTTTGATAAACAGCATGCCCTTCATTAGCCCATTGAAATATTGATCCTTTTAAATTATAGGCTTCATTGTAACCTAGTTGATTAAGTTCCTGAATAAAACGGGCAGAACGATAGCCTACAGAACAGTATGCGATAATTTTTTTATTTTTTGAAATATTTACTTTTGAGGGTTCGGTTAAGTGAATCGCTCCTTTAATATGACTTATTTCGTATTCTTCTTTTGTACGCACATCAATTAATAAAAAGTTTTCCTGATTTTTTATGAGCTGATCCATATCGTCCACTGTAA
>CAZIRV010000055.1:0-14256 GCA_964541845.1 uncultured Planctomycetales bacterium | reverse complement strand
AATTTTGGTAAACCTTCTATTGTTATTCGACAATCCTACTCTCAATATTTATCCCGATGTAAAAAACGCCCTTCTTTTAAAATAAGATCATAATATTTTTGAGCATGGGAAAAATGGTATTGGTAATACGCGGCATTTTGGGAAGATTTTATTTTTGATTCTTTTACTAACCTTTCAAAACATTCTATGGATAATTTCTGTGCCTTTAAATCTTCGGCATGCATTAATGGCATATAAAAAAATATCCGTTCAATAAGATTAGTCTGCTGATCAAATTTTTCCTGAATCGAACGTAGAATTAAATCTAATGCTAAAGCGTCATAAGCATACATCTGCAAAGTTCCCCGATAAATATTTCTGGAAAATTGATCGAAAAGGAGAATCAAAGCTAATCGTCCTCTCACACTTTCCTCCCAATCCTTATATTTACCTTCAGCCGCCTCAACCAAAACCTTTTCAAACCTTGCACAAATTTCCTGATCAACTCTCCGGCTTTGCACAAACCATTTCTTAAATGGTAGTGCCTTTTTTTTTACAATAGTTTCGTCATCAACCCCTTCAAACCAATATTCTAAAATAGACTCAATCCCTTCCTTATACATCCAACAAATAATCCTTTTGAATATTTTTCAAACTATTAAATATATTTTTCACAATTGAAGAATTGTTTTTTTCGAAATTTTTCAACATTTTTTTAATAAGTATCCGATGAGACGTGTCATCATTCGCGCACTTGGATTGCCCCATCGTATGAATATTCAATTCCTCTGATAATCGAACCATACGTTCTTCGCGTTCATATGCCAATGGACGAATAATGGTTATCTTGCCGCCAAACAACGTCTGCTTCGGCTTCATTGCCCCAATTTCTCCCCGATAAAATTGATTTAATAAAATCGTCTCTACAATATCATCCATATGATGCCCTAAGGCAATTTTATTAAAACCTTCCTTTTCTGCTAATTGAAAAAGAGCCTTGCGGCGCTGCCATGACCACCGAAAACAATCAATATCCTGATAATTCTCCCCCTGTAAAGATTCCACCTTCTCGACACAATAAGAGAACTTTTCTTTTTCCAAATATTCAAACAACTCTTCCGGAGAAAAATCAGGAAAACCAAAATCGATATGTACGGCTTTAAATTCAAATTTAATCGGCACAATACGCTGACGATCACGAAGAATATGAAGCAATGAAAGGCTATCCTTTCCTCCGGAAACAGCCACCAAAATGCGATCCCCTTCCTGCAACATATCATAATCCATCATCGCCTTTCCTGACCGACGAGAAACAGCAATTAATTCAGAAACTTTCTTTTTAGACATCGAAAACTATTTTTCTAACCTTTCCTTTAAAATTTTTTCAAATCCCATATCCGTCGGCTCATAAAATTTTTCCTTAACAGTCATATAATCCTGCTTCACATAATGTTCTTTGTAATTATGTGCGTACTTATAGTCTTTTCCATGACCAAGTTGTTTCGCTCCCTTATACGAAGCATCTTTTAAATGTACCGGAACTTCTTGCACGCGTTTATTTTTTACCGCATCAAGGGCTTTATCAATGGCCAAATAGGACGCATTGGATTTTGGCGCGCAAGCCACATAAATAGCGGCTTGTGCCAATGGAATTCTTGCTTCCGGAAGCCCGACAAACTCAGAAACCTGAAGCGCGGCATTGGCTAATACTAACGCGCGAGGATCCGCATTTCCTACATCTTCCGCGGCACAAATACAAATGCGTCGCGCGATAAAACGGGAATCTTCTCCCGCGTAAATCATTTTGGCCATCCAATAAATAGCCGCATCCGGATCAGAACCCCGCATCGATTTAATAAAAGCAGACGCTGTGTCATAATGGGCATCCCCATCCCGATCATAATTTACCTGCTTCTTCTGAATCGACTCTTGTGCGACTTCCAAATTAAAAACAATTTCTCCCTTGTCATTCTTAAGAGACGTTAAGCATCCCACCTCAACGGCATTTAATGCTCTGCGCGCATCTCCTTCACAGACCTCAGCGATAAACCCTAAAGCCTCATCATCTGCTTTAACGGGTAAGTAGCCAAGGCCTTTATCCTTATCAGCCAAAGCCCGTTTTAAAATACTAAGAATATCTTCTTTCGAAAGTGGATTTAATTCAAAGATTAATGATCGAGATAGCAGCGGACCAATCAGGGCAAAAAATGGATTCAGCACAGTAGCTCCAATTAAAATAATATTTCCAGCCTCAATATCCGGCATTAAAACATCTTGCTGCGCTTTATTAAAACGATGGATTTCATCAACAAAAAGAATCGTCTTTTTGTTTGAGGAAAGACGCCGATTTTTTGCCGCTGCCAAAATCCTACGCATTTCTTCCACATTGGACGACACAGCATTAATCCGTTCAAATTCCGCCTCTGTCCCGGAACTAATACACTGGGCAAGCGTCGTCTTACCAATGCCGGGAGGGCCATAGAGAATCAGCGAACTGATCCTGTCCGCTTCAATAGCGCGTGTTAAAAGTTTCCCCTCCCCCAGAATATGCTTCTGCCCGACATAATCCCCTAGAATTTGTGGCCGCATACGATGACTTAAAGGAGAAGACTGAAACACCTTCTCTTGCTGTCCTGTATCAAAAAAATTTCTCATAATATTATTTATAGAACTGGTATTATTTATTACTTTTTCTTCTTTTATATGCCTCAATCAGCTCATCTGACCCTGCCCCACAGCTTATGATGGAACGCATGGCACTTTCAACAGAGATATCAACAGGAAAAACATATTCACTCTCCAGATGATAGATGTTTCCTGAAGTAGGGTTTGGTCCAGTCGGAACAAAAACAGAAAAACTTCCATCAAAATGTTCTTCTGTAACAAAACAGGTGACCATCGTGTCGTTTCCAAAAAGTTTAGCAAGGGCTACAGAAGAAAAAGGGGATTTTTTACTGCCAAGAATCTGCAATACCGTCTCTTTAATGAGCGTGTATCCTGGTGCTATTTTCAACAAATTCTGCTCTATCATTACGTAAAGAAACTTTCCAAATCTTGTCCGAACAAGCGCACCCACAAAAAAACAAGTCATCAAAATAATTAAAATAACAATCCCCTCCGCGATAATTTCCTTAAAATCAGATTTTGCTATCAAAATATTCGTCAATGGCTGAATCAAATTGGTTATAAAATTAAAAACCCACCCAAAAGCCGAGGCTAAAATTACCACAGGAAGGATAACAATAATCCCCCCGAGGAATGTTGTGTTTATAAATAATTTTATTTTATTCATATCGCCCCCTCTTCCTTAAATTTATAATAAAGCGCATAATGCCAACGCGCACACCGTCTTGGCATCTTCAATTTTTCCTTCTTTGAATAAATGCTTAACCTCCGCGCGTGTACAAATAAAAGGATGGATTACCTCATCAGGGTCCCCTTCAACAATAACAGGAGTGAGACCCTCAGCTTTATACATATGGATGATCTCCGTCGCGTACCCCGGAACGGGATAGATCCTTCCCAACTTTTTCCACCTTCGCGCGGAATAATTTGTTTCTTCCATAAGCTCACGTTTGGCACACGCCAACGGACGCTCTTTTTGATCCAATGTTCCTGCCGGTAATTCCAAAAGATACTTTCCTAATACAGCTCGATATTGCCGCAATAAAATAATTTTGGTTTTTGTTAAAAATGGAACAATAAGTGCCGCCCCGGGATGCTCAATCACATCCATTTCTGCTTCCATACCATTAGGCAACCTCTTTTTCTGGATGCCTACCGTAAACTTCTTCATTTTGATTTTCATTTTAAAGTAGCCCCGTATTCTTTATGGCAAGCCGTGTAAAAATCCTTCCGCTTAAGAGCGTTTCGCCACTGAACAATGGCAGGGTATTTTGAAATATCAATCTCAACGATTTCTGCTGGGTCAAGTGCGGATAAAAGAGTGATATCGGCTAAAGAAAAATTTTCTCCAGTTAAATAAACATTCTCAGAAAGTTGCTTTTCAACAATAGGAAGAAACCTGTTTAAAAACATTATTCCATCCTTAAGAGACTGTTCATCAACAGGACGTCCCGTCCGAGGCGCAAAAATACGATTAAAAATAACTTTGTTCAACGCGTTACCAATATGAAGCGTGCTAAAATCAATCCATTGATCAACAAGCGCGCGTCGTTTTAAATCTTTTGGATACAGATCAGATTCCTTTTTATTCGCTAAATATTTAATAACCGCACCACTTTCAAACAGTACAAAACCATCATCATCAACTACAGGAACCTTTCCCGCGGGATGCATTCTCAGAAATTCCGGTTTTCGATGTTCTCCCTCACGTAAATTCACAGGGTGAAATTCATACTCAATGCCTAACGCATTAGCCGTGAACGGTTACCCTCATTTATACTGACACCTCTTCAAACATTTTCAATTCGAGAATATATTTCAAACGAAAAATCCAATCTTCCTGTCGTTGTAAACAAAAGGCCTCCACACCCCAATGGGTTTGCCCTCCCTGTTGAAGGCTCCGAAGATTCTTAGGAACAATAGAGCGTCGATTCCTCTGATTATTTTCTTTTAAATAAACAATCTCTAATGCTAACTTTTTTTCAATGGCCTCATTAATAATACGCTGTTTTTCTTCTTGGGAAAATTTTTTCCTGGAAATTTCATATTGATATTCAGTTAAAAATTCAGCCACGCGCTTATCCATCCGAATATCCTTAATGGCCATAGGACGCTTAAGAACAATACCCTCAAACGTTGTACACCGACTTAAAGCAACATACATCTGCCCGTGACAAAAAGCCCCTTGCCCCACATCAATAATAATTTTATCAAAAGTCTTGCCCTGACTTTTATGAATGGTAATGGCCCAGGCCAATTTCATAGGGAACTGCTTAAAAGAACCAATCATCCTTGAGGCGATCGAATCCTTTTTTTCATCATAATAAAATTGATGCATTTCCCATGTAAACGGCTCCACCTCCACCCGAGTTCCATCTGTCAAAATAACCTGCACCGCCACGGAATTAAATCCCGCCTTAAAAATATCAACAACCTCTCCAATGCTTCCATTAATCCATCGTTTCTCCGCGTCATTATTTAAAAGCATGACCTGCGCACCCACTTTTAAATCAAGAGTTTCGTGAGTTGGCAGACTTTTGTTTGTAAAATCTCCCCGGACCGTTCCTTCATACGTGAATAAATCCTCATTTAAAGAATGCAGCCGTTCATCATTAATTCGATCTGCCAATTTATTTGTTGTGGTTAAATAAACGTAAAACTCATCCCGCTTTGGCACAAAAAATGAGTCATGGCGGGCATTAAGCACATCAATATTTTGATGTGTGACATTATTATTACGGATAGCATTTAACAACTCCAAAAAACCTATATCCTTCTGCCGATAATTCTTCTCAAATTCAATAATTTCCATGCTCATTTTTTTAAATACATGCGCGTCAAAAAAATAAGGGCTTTTATATACCGTTTGAAATAACTGGCGTTCATCCGGCGGAACCACAGGGGCTAATTGATATAAATCCCCAATAAAAACAACTTGAATCCCTCCAAAAACTTTCTCTGTGTCCGGACCATATAAGCGTAAAAACGTATCCACACAATCAATTAAATCCGCCCGTACCATTGAAATTTCATCAATAATCATAAGATCTAACTTTTTATAAATTCTAGCCATATCCGGTTTAACTTTTACACTTGAAACAGCCTCAACGGTAATATCAGGCTTAAAATGAAAAAAAGAATGGATCGTCTGCCCTTGAACATTAACGGCAGCCACTCCTGTTGGGGCCAAAATAACCAAACTCTTCTTGATTTCCTTACGGCAATACTGTAAAAAAGTAGACTTACCCGTCCCTGCCTTTCCTGTAATAAATACATTAGACGAGCTATCTGTGATCAAATCAATAGCCCGATGAAAATCATCATTAATTTCAATTTTCAGCTCTTCTGTTTCCATGTTTTCTTCCATTAGGGCCTGCGTACAAATTAACTACCGAATAATATTATGTTCTTCGAGGATAAATTTTATAATTATCGGTAATTTATTGTTGTACAGTGCATTAAGGCGTTGTTAAGAAATAACTGTTGCATATTTAAAAAATACCTCGTCGATCGAATAATTTATAAGTGTGCCAGTTATTTCTTTACAATCTCTAAAATAATTCCAATTGTGATTTTTGAAATAACTGGTGCCGGCCATTTTTATCAATAATATGAATTTCTGTTAACGATGTTCCTGAATTAGCATCTAATTTCTGTCCCATCTTATCTATCCGCGTCATCTGTTGCTGATTCTGTTGATCATAAAGAGGAACCCGACTTAAATCATAAAAAATCAGCCGATTCATTCCTCTAAAATCCTGTTCCCTCTGACTTTCTCGTATTAGTCTTAACAGTAAAACATCTAATTGTTCCGCACCCTTGTCGAATACCTTAGCATGAGGATTAAAGCTGATTTTACCAAAATCTTCATACGCGTGTTTGGTAAAAATCCCAAAAACAGAACAATATTGCGCAAACTGCGATTCTCCAATTGAAAGTTCATGAGCTAGGTCAATCATCCCTTTTGAAAATTCTTTCCACTGAAAACGATCCCAATCTTCACTCATCTCCACAGATAAAAGCTCAAACCGAAAAAAACCGCGTAATTTATGTTCAATGGAAGTAAAAATATTAGAAAGCAACTCCTGGAACGAACTCCAAAGCTCAGCTTCCTCCTGACGAATTATACTCGCCATCAACAACTTTCCCTCTTGATCTTGTTGACATGTATCAAAGGCAATAATTTTATCCTGCAATACTCCATGATAATTTACTTGGTCTAATTGAGGAAAATGCTTAAAGACAGGAGAAGATTTTCGTACAAATTTAGGTAGAACAATTCTTGAGTTCATCCGAAATAATCGCTATGCAACAAAAAATTAAGTAAGGACCGGCTCAAAAATAACTTGAAGGTTTCTGATTGAACCCTCCTCAATGGAGTTTAAATTAACCTGAAAGTTATTTTTGAACGATTCCTAAATATGAACAGAGGATATGCCGTGAATGGTTACGAATTGGGATACTTCGCATGCCATTTTTCAAAACCACCAATAATACTATACACTGTTTTAAATCCGTTCTCTTTAAAATACGTTGCAGTACTTTGACTACTAAAACCATGGAAGCAATAACAAATAATGGGCTTACTTTTATCCGCGGTATTAATAAATTCTTCAATATTATGATCATTAACTAAAATAGCATGCAGGATATGACCTTCTTCATAAACTTCTTCATTACGAATATCAACGACTGTTACGCCCCCTTGATCAACAAGTTCCTTAGCCTGCTCTACCTCAATTTCTTTAAAAGAATCCACTATTCTGTCCTCCACATTTAAAATTCGGAAACAATGATTTTCAGCTGATCTTCAGCAACAAACTCAATTCCATATTGCTGACATAAATCTTTCGCTATTTGAATATATCTTGCGTGTCTCTGCCCTCCCGCCTCTAATTCAATGGTTCGAAAATCTTCAAAAAGACCTTCTTTCACTTCCTCACTTAACGCATTATCCGCCATACTAAAAAGACAATGATCCTCTTTTTGAATATGCTCACTCAAAAGGGAACAAAAACTACGGGCATTTTCCTGAAAAACCTTAATAGCCTTCCCATCTCCTTCTGAAGCTTTTTGCATAGAATCTCTCATACTCTTCACATAACTTCTCCCTGCCACATGCTCCATAAGCATAACACCCGTCGGACCGCCATCACGTAAAAAACCATTTTCTTCCATCACAGGAAAAAGGCGATCTTCTTCTTTAGAATGATGACAACGATCAGCAAAATTTTTAAAAAAATCAACGGCTGTTTGTGCCGCTTGTAAATTTAATTTCCCCTGCTCCTGAGCCTCCACAGAAATTTTGTCAAGACATTCAATAACTTTTTTAATAACCTGATGTTCTTCAACCAATATATCCGTGGCCTTCATTTTAACCCCTTTTTTTTAATTACGAGATTGGCCAAAAAAAATATTCTGCCAATCTTTAAACGGAATTTAATTCCCCAGGGCCTGCCTCGTTTGTAAATACTTAGGTCAATACCTCGTGGGCTTGCTCCGAGGTAGTTTATTAATTTTAACTATTTCATATATTTTCTCTTTTTTGAAAAATTATTTATCCACTACCCGTTGTTCTAAAATCAATTGCCTTCTTTTTATGTCAATCTTAAAAATAAAATGATTTAAAAATGACATCCCAAGCAGGCCATCCTGCAACCCCATCTGATCATGTTCCAAAACAATCGCCTGAATATTTTTAATCTTCACCCTTCCCACTTGAACCCGCCTAATATTCACCACACGCCCAGCAACCTCCATTCCTCCGGCAAGAGTGGCCACTGTAGGTTCTCCTTTGTTTACGTTAATCTTTAACTCTCTGGC
Organism: uncultured Planctomycetales bacterium; assembly: GCA_964541845.1. Lineage (GTDB taxonomy): Bacteria > Omnitrophota > Gorgyraeia > Zapsychrales > Zapsychraceae > CAZIRV01. Next base: position 5,829 of record CAZIRV010000055.1, on the reverse strand, counting down.
CATCGCATGCGAAATCTGCATTTTTGACGCTCCCGTATCCACCAAAAAGCGTGCTCTGAATTTTTTGTTTAATATCACGTCCGCATATAAACTGTTTCCTTGTATTTGTAAAGGAATAACCTGCTTTCCTCTGGCTATATAAACAGCAGTACGAACACCCTTACTTGTAACCTTCCCTGTCTTAACAGCAATTTTTCCCGTCATTACCGTTGCCTTGCCAGTAACTTTAGCTGTTACCCAACCTACCTTTCCCACAGCTTGGGCTACTTGACCTATTGTTCGGACAGTACTACACCCCTGCAACCCTAAACCAGCACCGATAATAAAAACAAAAAATATATATTGTGAAATTTTTTTCACAAAAATAACCTTTTGGCCCCTAAACAAACATTATGCTAAAAGCTAAAAGGATCACAATTAAATAGGCTACTCCTCTAACCCAGGCTAATTCTTTTGGAGCTGTGTCGACTTGAGTGCCACTCTCTAAGTCTCCCACTAACCTTACCTGTCGACCTAATGTATAAAAAGCGAACGCGGCAATTAATAACATAAATGCCTCCGCTCCAATGGAATGATTTTTCGCGTAATAAACAGCAACCGCTATAAATATAAACGTATAAATACGCGTATTGATTTTGATTTTCTCTAAAAACTTTTTTGTTTCTTCTTTCATTCTCTCCTCCTTAGGGTTTGCACAGAAATAACCTGTGTGTATTTAATAAAGCGCACCGTCAATCTAAGGAACTGTCCCAAAGGTTTAAAATGTATAGATTAGGATCAACTCAAAAATAACTAAAGGTTTATGATTGAACCCTCCTCAATGGAGTTTAAACTAACCTGAAAGTTATTTTTGAGCGATTCCTTATTTACAAACCCTTATTTCCCTATTTATTCTAAAAACATAAAAACATATACTCACATACATGAGATAAAAAAACAAGTAATATAAAAACCCTGGCTGAACCAGCTTTATTCCTGTTAAATATAATGGAACCTTGGAAATAAAATCCTCCCCCCGGGTAAAATAAGTAAACATGATATTAGAAGTTCTAAAAATAGTCTTTAGCGGAGTAAGGATATAATGAGAATAAATTACGATCAAAACTTTAAGTAAAATATCAGTTATAAGCATATAAAAAACGAAATAGGCTCCAAAAAAATATCTCCGCAGCACAAAAATTCCTGCCAAAAGGTAGAATATCGCACAGACAAACTCTAAAGCCCCTATGACCCAAAAATAAATAATGAAGGCCTTAGGCATATAGCTCTTTACAGAGAAAGGCGCGAGATGTACGGCTATTCTTTTATACTGCTTAACAGACGATTGATAAATCTGAGCATAGGTGTTTTTCACCTTAACAACAGATACTTTTTTATCCTCCTTAGGGAAATAGACCTTATACCGCACAAAAATAGCTGAAAGCCACAGAATCCCCATAACAAGAAAAATAACACCAAATAATGTTATGAGTCCATCTGATTTTTTCATCCTATTTTTAATCCTCTTAGGATCGGCTCAAAAATAAGTGATATTATCTATTATTTTTTTGAGGGCGAACAGGATTGTCAACGTTACGCTTACACGCGTGACCGGAACCTTTTAAAATGCCTGATCTGGGATCCGGACCTTTCGATTTACCTTTAGACCGCCCTAAAGACCAGTGCCCACCCGGACGCCTTGTCAACCTTGAACCCCCTTCAACAAAATTGGCATTGGCAAATTTCGGATGCATGGAACGCGGCAACGTCATTTTAATCAAACTTTCGATCCTGGAGATATCATGGCTTTGGGTCGGCGTGGCTAATGTAACCGCGTGCCCTTCTCTACCGGCTCGACCGGTGCGGCCGATGCGATGCACGTAGTTTTCAGCGTCATCAGGCAAATCATAATTGACCACCAGCTCAATCATGCTGATGTCGATACCACGGGCGGCAATATCAGTTGCCACCAACACACGATAACGCCCACGCTCAAAACCTGTGATCGCCTGGATGCGCTGATTCATAGAACGATCGGAATGGATCTCAGTTACTTTGGCACCCATAGCACGAATGTTGCGAGTAACGCGCGAAGCTTTCATTTTGGTACGCGTAAAAACCAGTACCGTACCACGGTACTTTTGCAAAAGCATTTTTAAAACATTATTTTTCAATGCCTCTTTCACAATAAAAAGTTCCTGCGAAACGTCTTTGGCTGCCGTACCAGAGGATGCAATTTCGATAGTGATCGGCAATTCCATATACTTAGTGGCAAGCTTCAAAATATCCGGCGGCATAGTAGCAGAAAAAAGCATGGTCTGCTCTTTGTTAGTCACACAACGCAAAACACTTTTGACCTGTGGTTCAAAACCCATGTCTAACATGCGGTCGGCCTCATCCAAAATTACCACAACCACCCTCCCTAAATCGATCGTACCCTGATAAATGTGGTCATTCATCCGTCCAGGAGTAGCAATGATTACATCAGGATTAAGTTTAATATCCGAAATCTGCCCGGACATCTTAATCCCACCGATTAACACCACGCTCGTCATCTTAAATGGAACTAATAATGGTGCCAATGCCTCATCAACCTGTAAGGCTAATTCGCGTGTAGGAACCAAGATCAAGGCCTGCCCGCCTTCAGAAGCCAAACGTTGAACAGTCGGAATACCAAAGGCCATGGTTTTACCAGTCCCCGTCTGGGCGACACCCATAATATCCTTACCTTCCAAGGCAATAGGGATCGCCTGATTCTGGATAGGGGTCGGCGTAACAAACTTCAATTTTTCTAAAACCTTCAACATGTCCGGAGCAAGCCCCAGATGATAAAACCCTGCGTTCAATGTATTCACAAAAAACTCCAGTTAAAATAGATTCTTCTTAAACCTACGTTCATAATTCTCTGGCCAATTTTCCACAACATTATTCTACCCTTCTAAAAAATTATCATGACTCAATGTATCTAAAAACCTAAGTTCGACATAAGTGTATTAAATTAAGCCTCACTACGTTCGACAACTTTTCCATAATGCCAAATTTTATTTGAAAGAGTAACAAAAACATTATGCTACTCTCATGGAATACGTTAACAGCATCCGACTCAAAGACATTTTTCTCCACAACGGCAACTAAGTATCTGCTCTTGAACTCCTAAAAGACCAATATGACACCTGTCCTGTCAATGAACTTTGCCCTTCTTGCGGGTGCATCGCCATTCTTATCAATTACACCGATTCTTCCGGTAAAATTTTTAAATTTGCTGAAATTAAACTACTAATCAATAACCCTCCTCTAGATCATAAGTTCTTTGCTGACCCTGGTGACTTTTGCGACTAACTTTGAAATTACTATACATTAACATAACAAAAGATTGTGATTTAGGATATGTTTTTCTTTTTTGATTTGATTTTCCGCATGGATTCTCCTTTCAAATTAATTTGATAAGCGTTATGGACAAGCCGGTCAAGGATGGCATCGGCAAAGGTAGCATTGCCAATCATTTCATGCCAATGTTTCACCGGCAGTTGGATTGCTCTTCTAATAGAAATTCTTTGGCTTTTTGCCAATCATTATTAAATATGTGATCATACCAATTCATCTAACAATATGAACCTGATATGTTCCGACTAATTGACCCGACTGATCTTTGTACGGAATTTCAGCAATAGCAAAAGCTGATCCATCTTTCGTCATATCCGCATGAAAAAAAACCATTCCTTCAATCTGATAAAAATACACAAACTTTGATGTTCCGCCTCCTTTGCGATGAGTGTCAAAAAGCATAGCCCCCGCATCACTGCCTTCATCCTGCCCTCCTCGACTAACACATGTGACAAGCCAACGGCCATCTTGACTAGTCCAAAAATTTTGGTAATGATGTCCACTTCTATACCGCCATTTAACTTGGCCTGTCATATCAACAGCATTAATCATATTAGCAAATGGATGCGGCCCAGGGGGAACAGCATGGCGCATACGGCCAGATGCGTTAGCTATACTGGAATTACCTGTTTGAAAATAAGCAATTTCATCAGAAGACAAATGCGTATACGTTGCACTGGCACTCACCGGAACATTGCTAATCATAATCGGAGCTCCAAAGTTAAATACTTTTTTAGGTAAAACCGTATCTAAATCAAATAAGAACGTCCGTCCATCATGCATTCCAATCGAAGCAAGTTTTCCCTCTGGGCCTACAGAAATCGATTGCCAAAAGCCAATTTTCTTAAAAGGTTCTATAGGCTTAAATACATAACTCCCATGTAAATTCCCAGTATTACCCTCTAAAACAAGTAATGAACCCTGCTTATAAGGGAAATTTTCAGGAGCATTTTCACCAAGAGTGTCGGCAAGAATAGCTACACGGTTAGCACCTAAATCGGCATCCATATAAATGAGGCTCATAGGCATTGGACCATTTTGGGGAAAAGCCCAACGTATTTTCCCCTCAGGTGAAAATCGATACACACGTGAAAGACGTGTTCGAGACTGTTTCTTTTTTGTGTCTCCCCAGGAATGAATACCTAAAACAAGAATATCTCCATCATCGAGAACCTTTAATTTATAGCAACCAGGCAGCGTATATATTTTGTAAATATCATTTTCATCATAAGGCGCACTTGTTTCTAAATCATCAGCCAATCGAAATTTCCATAAAATATCACCCGTTTTTGTTTGCGCAGCATAAATAAATCCATCAATACTTTGTTCCCCAAAATACACACGTTTTCCATCAGGTGAAAAATCAATTTTTTTAACCATACCTTCGGCGACCTTCTTATCCCATAACATTTTACCTGTATAAACTTCAACCATTTTGATATGGCCCAGAAATGTTCCAATGGCGATAAGATTACCATTAGGCGAAAAGCGCATAAAGGTATCCGGTTTTTCTCCATTTTTAACTTTAAGAGAAACATCTTCCAATTTAATTTTCTGTATCACTTGCGGTAAAATAATATCTTCTTTTTTAGAATTTCGTGTTCGAACAGTATTGGTCGCACCAACAAGAATCGGCCATTCATTTCCATAGCTTAAATTTGCATAACATAAAACAAATAAAACAATAAAAAGTTTTTTCATAAATTTTAATCCTCTTTTAATACCAATTACGTTAAATAATGACCAAAACCTATTTTGCTTTTCTCGACGATTTAACGGGAATAGCAGAGCTAAAAATAGAACAATTATTTAACGTAATTGGTATAATTTAGCTCTACAACCAATTGCGTACAAAAGCGTAAAGGGGCCGTAATTCGACCATATAATAAACCTCACTTTGATAAAGCCAAAACATGACCTTGCAGTACAGCAACCCTCCAATAAAGACAACCAACCCTGTTAAAATGACCCAATGGTGGGGCTTGAAACGTTCTTCATAAAGAGACGTTCGTGATCCTTCAATATCAAAACCTCTTGTAAGAATTGATAAAGCAACTTCCTGAGATCGATTAATTGTTCCAATAATAATTGGGCGTAGAGCAGAAATCTCTGTTTTGATCAAATGACAAATTCCAAACTGAAAGAAACGGTACCCTTTCAAATACATCGCTGTTCGTACAGTTTTAAATTCATTCACAATCACGGGCAAAAAACGTATGGCCGTAACAGACATAAAAGCTAAAGAGAATGGAACACGTATGGCTAAAAGCCCTGTCATAAAACGGTCAGGTTCTGTAGAAAAACATATTGCATATCCTGTAAAAATCATAGCTATAAATCTGAAAGATTGAATCAAACCATGATATATTCCCTGTTGATAAATATGTAACCCTTCCCTAAAAAACATGTTTGGCTCCATCAAAACAACAAGAACATTTCGAGGGAATTGATTATAAAACATCCCTT